>NZ_SMKP01000395.1:0-1699 GCF_004349015.1 Nonomuraea diastatica | reverse complement strand
GCCTGGCCCGGCCTGCCTGGCCCGGCCGTCTGGACGGGACGCCTCGTGCGGCCGGCGGTTGTTTCCGAGGCGGATGGGCGGGGGTGCGGGCCGTTCACCGCTCGGCGACGCCGAAGGCCGTCCAGCCCCGGGCGGGGAAACCCGCCGCCCGCGCCACGGCCGCCGACGCGTCGTTCTCCAGGGTGTGCAGGTACGTCGGCACCGCCCCTTCGTCCAGCACCCGCCGGGCGGCCTGCGCCACCAGCCGCCTGGCCAGCCCGCGCCCGCGCGCCGGCGGGGCCGTCACCACCGACAGCTCGTGCCCGTACGCGTCGTGCCGTTTGATCCCCACCCCCGCCAGGTGCTCGCCCGTCCCGGGGTCGGTGGCCACCAGGACCTCCCCGCCGAAGGGGTGCAGCCAGGCCGGCACGCCGGGGGCGGTGGCGGGCCGCCACCGCCCGGCGTCCCGCAGCGGGGCCGGGCGGGTGGTCCATCGGAAGACGGCTTCGAACCAGCTGCGCTCGGCGTATCCGACGATCTTGGGCACCTCCGCCATCGTCCGCGCGGCGGCCACGCGGGTCACGTGCTCCGGCGGCACCGACAGCACGCCGCCGTCCGGGGTGCGTATGCCGAGCGCCGGGTAGATCTGGCCGTCCCAGCCGGGCAGGGTGCGCCGCCGGGAGCCGGTGACCTGGAATTTCTCCGTGGGCGGCCAGGCGCCGAGCCACTCACGCAGATGATCGTCGATCGCCACAAAGGCACTATAGGAAGGAGCAAGGATACCGATTGCGGCAGGGGCCCCGGTCACTCGGGCGAAGAGGGTCGACACACGGCGTTACACCGGGTTAGCGTCCTGACATAAGGATCTTTTTCGGGTCAGGAGGTCCCCTATGGAAGTTCCCGGCTACACCGAAATCCGGGAACTCGGACACGGCGGGACCGGGCGGGTCATGCTCGCCGTACGCGACTCCGACGGGCTGGCCGTCGCGATCAAGCACCTGTCCGACCCGCTGCGCGAGGACGACGAGTTCGCCGGCAGGTTCAGGGCCGAGGCGCAGGTGATCCAGGAGATCGACAGCCCGCACACGGCCCGCGTGCTGGACTACGTCGAGGCCGGCGACGACGCCGTCATCGTGATGGAACTGGTCGACGGCATCACGCTCCGGCGGCTGCTGGAGCACGAGGGCGGGACCGGAGCGGAGTCGGCGCTCGTGGTGCTGAAGGGGGCGCTGCTCGGGCTGGCCGAGGCGCACGAGCGCGGTGTCGTGCATCGGGACTTCAAACCCGAGAACGTGATCGTCACCCAGGAGGGCGAGAGCAAGCTCGTCGACTTCGGCGTGGCGGCGCACTTCGGCGAGACGGCCGGCCTCGTCGGCACCCCCTCCTACATGGCCCCCGAGCAGTGGGACGAGGCCCCGGCCGGCCCGGCGACCGACGTCTACGCCGCGACGCTGGTGTTCTTCGAGTGCCTGACCGGCCATCGTCCCTTCCTGGGGGCCGACGTCGCCGCCCTGGCCTACCAGCACCAGTACGTCCCGCCTCCGGTCGAGGAGGTCGACGAGCCGCTGCGGCCGATCGTCGAGCACGGCCTGGCCAAGGACCCCGTGGCCCGGCCGGAGTCGGCGCGGGCGTTCCTGGCCGAGTTGGAGGGCGTCGCGCTGACCTCGTACGGGGAGGGCTGGGAGCAGCGGGGACGGGCCGGCCTCGGCCTCCTGACGTT
>NZ_SMKP01000394.1:0-1726 GCF_004349015.1 Nonomuraea diastatica | reverse complement strand
CCTGGTAGTCGTGATCGGTTGGCTGCGGCAGCTCGTGCAGTCGTCTGGACCTGCGCGCTCCGGGAACTGCAAGCGGTGGCGAACCCGCACCGACGGCGGGCCACGGTAGTGCATGCGAGCAGGGCTAAGCGCGTATCCAGAACTCCTGCGCGTAACAGGGTGTGAGATCACCGGGGCATGCAGGCATTGACAGGGGCCCCGCCGGGGGTTGGATCGAGGTTGTTCACACCGTCTCTCCGCCCCGGCGAGGTCGTGGTCAGTATGCGCCCTCCTGTCGTGTTCGCCAATGCTCCGGCCGCCTCCGTTGAGGACCTGCAGACGGAGTTACGGGGTCGTTGGCGGCAGGCGACGCGGGCGGTGATGGTGCTGTTGTCGCTGCACGGGTTGCCGGCGGCTGCTGACCTGCTCGGCTACGACCCGGGCACAGTCCGCCGCTGGATCGGGCGGTTCAACCGCCTCGGGGTGGCGGGCCTGGCCGACCGTCCCCGCCCGGGTCGTCCGCGGCTGGGCGGCCGCCGGCTGACTGACCGCATCGCCGCGCTGCTGGCCCGGCCGGGACCGTGGACGATCCCCAGGTTGTGGCGGCTGCTGAATCGGCCCGCGCTGAGCAGGCGCACCCTGTATCGGCGGGTGCGGCTGGTGGCCATCTGGCGGCGCCCCAAGCTGATCGCCAAAGGAGATCCGCACCGCTGGCGGGTGGTCGCCGACATCACCGCCCGGCTGCGCGAACTACCGCAAGGAGCGGTGGTGTGGGCCACTGATGAGACCCACGTCAACTGGCTGCCGCACGTTCGGGCCAGCTGGACGTTGCGCTCGGGCCGCCCGGAGATTCCCACGCCGGGCAAGAACCGGCAGGCCACCGTGTTCGGCGCGCTGGAGATGACCACCGGCCGGTGGGTGTATCGGCTGGGCCGCCGGTGCGCGGCCGACTTCCTGCTCCTGCTGGATCAAGTGATCGCCGCGTTCCCGGCTGCTCCCGCCATCGTGGTGATCTGCGACAACGACAGCATCCACCACGCCAAGGTGGTCACCGCCTACCTCACCAAGCACCCCCAGCTGGAGCTGCTGTACGGGGCGCGCTACAGCCCGCACGACAACCCCGTCGAACGGATCTGGGCCGCGCTGAAGGCGTTCATCGCCAACACCGCCGTCACCTGGCCCGGACGCCTCCGGCAGGTCCACGCCTTCTTCCGCGCCCGCTCACCCGACCAGCTCCTGACCACCGCGGCTCCCTGGGTCAGCTCCGCTCCCCGCCGGTTACAAACGGAACTATTGGAATGCCGCTTAGCGGCGACTGGCCATCATCGGCTCCCTGACCACGATCTAGGGACGGAATGTCACCCGATCTGCGCCTTGCGCGCGGCCCGGGCCCGGTACGACTGTCCGGCCGACGCGGCACTCAGCTTGCCTGGCGGCCGGCACTCCCATGGTCTGGCAAGGCTCACGGTGGCCGAGGCCGGGCCCTCGCCCCGATGTGTGGACACCTTGAGTGCCGGATGATGGAAATCCGGAGGCAAGGAGTTCCACGTGGCGATGAAGTCGTATCCGCCGGAGTGCAAGGCGGACGCCGTCGCGTTGTATCTGTCTGACCCGGCGCGAACGTACGCGTCGGTGGCGCGGGACCTGGGCATCAACCGCGAGACCCTGCGTCTGTGGGTGAAGGAGGCCCGCGCGGACGGCACCGCCGGGGCGAAGAAGGCGGGCCCGGCCAAGAAGCCGGCGAGCG
>NZ_SMKP01000393.1:0-1744 GCF_004349015.1 Nonomuraea diastatica | reverse complement strand
CGCCGCCCCCGCACCGCAGGTCACCGCCACACCCGTCACACCGCTGGTCGCTTTCGAGCGCCCGGAGGTGACCGTGAGCGGCACGGCGACGTTCGTCCGGCAGCACGTTGCGGACGCGCTGGCCGACCGGGGCTTGCGGCTGTCCGGGGGCGACACCGGCGTCGTGGTGCACGTCTGCGCGCTCGGCTGGGACGCGGACGCGGACCCCGAAGAGGAGGTACGGCTGGCCCGCGCCGCCTTCGCGGGCGGCCGTGGCGGGGTGCTGCTGAGCTCGTGCCGCGTCTATCCGGCGCGGAAGTGGGTGGACGAGGAGACGCCTGTCGACCCGGCGGCCACGCCCCTGACGGCGAACACGGCCAGTGCCCTCAGCGCTGTCGAGTCGGCCGCTCCAGGTGCCGTGGTGTTGCGGCTCGGCGAGCCGTACGGGCCCGGCATGCCTCAGCAGGGGGCGGTGGCGGAGCTGGTGCTGCGCTCGTCGCTCAACCATCCGGCGCCCGTCGGCGGGCCTCCCGTGCAGCTCGTGCACGTGCGGGACGTGGCTCAGGCGGTCCTGGCGGCGCTGGAGAAGGGGGTCGCGGGGCGGGTGTACAACGTCGCAGGGCGGCGGCGGTGGCGCATGCGGGAGCTGGCCGAGGCGGTGTCCAAGGCGGTGCGGCCGGTTCACATGGAGACGTCGGAGAGTCCCGGCGGGCCGCTGGTCAACGTGGAGCGAGCGAGCGTGGAGCTGGGCTGGCGGGCCGAGGTGACGCTGGACTACGGGCTGCACACGTTCGCGCAGTGGCTGGCGTACGAGAGCGACCGCGCCTGACCCGGTCCCGGTCACGCGATCGGCCGCCAGCGGAGGGTGCCGTCGGGGCCCGTGCCGATGAGGCGGCCGGACGCGGAGGCGAGGACGGTGTGGCCGGCCGCGGGGCCGAGATCCACCCAGGGGGTTTCGTGGCGGTTCACCGATCTGGTGAGGACACGGCCGGCCGCGACGGTGAACAGTCTGCCGTTCATCGCGGCCAGGGTTGCCGGGCCGATCGCCGGGCCGCCTGAGGGGGCCGGCGCCGGGCCGGTCGCTGCGCCGGGTGCTGGGCCGCCCGATGGGTCGGGTGCTGGGCCGATCATGGTCCAGTCGGGTGCGGCGAGCAGGCGGATGGGGAGGTGCCAGAGTTCGTGCGCGGCGGTGATGGCGAACAGCCCCTCGTCGGCGGCGGCCAGTCCGGTGGTGCCCTCGGGCGCCTGGCCGACGTCCTGCCAGGGTGCGGGGCCCGGCACGGGGTCGCGGTAGCGGATCGTGCCGTCGGGGGCGACGCCGTAGAGACCGGCGGGCGGGCCGCCGTGCGCCTCCCTTGGGGCGGCGAGGGCGATCACGTCCGCATCGTCGATCGTTCGCCATGGGAGGTTCTGACCGGAAATATCCCGGTACGCGAGCGTGCCGTCCGCACAGGCGGCGAAAAGGCGGCCCTCGCAACACACCAACGCCCGGACGCCGGCGACGCGCGGGGACAAGGAAGGCGGCGCAACCGACGACGTCCCCGAGCCGGACACGGCCGGAGCCACAGCGGACGCGGCCGGGATCGCCGCACCCACGGCCGACGTTCCCCCAGGCACGTTCCGGGACTCCCCCGCCGTCTCACCAGGCGCAGGCGAAGACTCCACCGAGGCCCCGGACGACTCGTCAGGCACGGTCTGGGAAGCCTCGGGCACGAGCCGGGCCTCCACGGCCGCGTACCCGGTCTCCACGGGCGCGGGTGGGGTG
>NZ_SMKP01000392.1:0-1750 GCF_004349015.1 Nonomuraea diastatica | reverse complement strand
CCCGCGTCCGGTTGATCACCGGCGACACACCGGCCCAGAACCCACTTCCGCACACACTTACCGCTTAACCTGCAAAAACAGGATCACTCGAAGATCGACTCATACACCACGTCCGTGGACGTGACCCTGGTGTCGCTTCCCTGCTCACGCCCGGACGCCTGGTGGGGAGAACGGACGATGGCCATACGGCCGGCGCCCGTGACGGCGACCATACGCATGGCACTCAATCACGGCTGGGATCCGCGACAAGCAGGCAACGCCTACGAGCTTGCTCTCACTGATGAGGACCTGACCGAGTTGATGAACGGCCAACCGCCTGTTTACGACGTCCCCTTCATGCGGAGGTAGCTTCCTCGGGCGACCAGCACGACGGTTCGCTTTTCAGGCGGAGCAACCGTCCTGCTCGGCTGATCGAGATTGTGGTCAGACGCGTGTGGACGGTGGCGCGGATGCGTCGGCGTGTGGGGACGTTGCTGTCAGCGCTGCTGTGCACTCGTAAGTTCCCCACAGGTCGGTGCTGCAGTATCCGACCGGGAAGTCGTTCCTGACCTGCCACAGGCACACGGCGCCGCTGAACGATCCCGAGGTGCAGAGCCATTCGCCCGGAGTGACGTGACTCCATCCGGCAACCGACTTGGTGTACTCAGGGCTGGTGTTGGCGCCGCCAGGGACGCCCCCGTCCCACATGTACTTGTTAAACTCGGGACCCGGCATCCCGATCAGCATGAGGTCGTAGTTGACCTTCTCACTGGTGGCATAGCCGATGTTCGCCGATCCTGCGCTGTTCCACCAGTACTGGCCTTCATAGCCACAGTGGCTCGCCGTCACGAGATACCAGTAGCCGCTGGTGCGCCCCTGCACAGGCCAGCCCGCAGTACAGAAGGCGCTTCCGCCGTCCCAGATTCTCGCGCCCGCGAAGAAGGGATTGGTGTCGTTCAGACGGCCAGCGGTCCTAGCCCGGGCTTCCTGCTTGATCGTCAGGGGGACGCGTATGTCGGCCAAGGCCGAGTAGCCGGCCTGCAGTTGTGACCGTGTCGTGGTGACCTCGGTTACGGCGACTATGCCCGAGCCGTCGCCCTTGACCTCCACCCGGTGGATGGCACCCTTGGGGTCCTTGAACATCTGCTCTTTGAGCTTGTCTGCCTCGGCGTGCAGTTCGGCGCGTGAGTATGGGGCCTGCGTGACAGTCACCGGGGCGTCGACTCGTGCGCTTTCAATGGCGGCGGAGATGGCGGAGATGGCGGAGGGCACTTTGCCTTTCCACCAGACCTGCACGCTTTCGTTGTTGATGTGAATACCGGCGAAGCCGCTCCCCTGCGGATTCCGGACGTCACCGACGAGCTGCACCAGAACTTCTTGTATCTTGTTCGCGGCCCGTTTACGCGGCTCCTGCTCCTTCATCAGATCCAGAGTGCCCGGAGGTAGGTGGCTGAAGGGCTCTTTTTCGATGGACAGCTTCGACGCCGGGTCGGTGCCAACCGTTTCGGTCGCCGAAACCGGCGCGATAGTCGCACTCACAGTCAGTACAGCCATGAACGGGACCAGTAATCGCCGGAAACGCTGTAATCTGTGCATGTTTCCTTTCTCTCGCGTACCTTAGCTTGTTTTATGTGATCATGGCTTCACTGAACCTTTTCCAACCTCCCCTACGGATACCCCGGGTAACAGCGTGATCGCGATGCCGGCGTTCGGCCGGTGACATGAAGAAGCTCCTGGTAGACGGGTTGATCACCACAATCCGCACCATCAC
>NZ_SMKP01000391.1:0-1772 GCF_004349015.1 Nonomuraea diastatica | reverse complement strand
TTGCGGTAGTCGTGCAGCCCGCCGCTTTCGGTGTCGGGGCTGACGACGTCGAGGACGCGGCCGAACTTGTCATACAGGAATAGCTCTTCGATGTGGATCTGCCCCTGCCGCATCTCGTGGAACGGAGCGTTGGCGCCTCCGGGCAGGTAGGGGGCGCTGGTGACGCGGCCCTGGTAGCGGGCGGGCAGGCCGCCGTCGGTGTCGGTGGCGGTGTCGGGGTAGCCGGCGAGTGCGGCGATGTGCGGGTGGTCGGGGTCGTCGGTGGTGGGGCGGCGGAAGGCGCGGGTGTCGCGGGCGGCCAGCCGCTGGTTGAAGCCGGAGAGTTCCTGGGCGAGGAACGCCCACTCGCCGATCGACGCCAGCCAGTCCTCGAGCTGGCCGCGCTGGCCGGCGGTGCCGTGGTGGGAGACGAATTCCTTCAGCCGGGCGGCGAACAGGGAGCGGGGGTGGGGGCCGAGGCCGGAGATGCCGGTGATGGTGACCCGGTCGGCCTCGATGTCGGCGGGGCCGGTGTAGCGGTAGTCGGTGCCGTCGAAGGTCCAGCAGCGCTGGGTGCCCACGGTGTAGGGGATGTGGCGATAGGCGATCTTCCATTCCATGATCAGCGGTTCCCAGGGCTGGGTCCAGGGATCCAGGCCTAACGCGGGCAGGGTGCCGGTGTAGTCGGCGGGGCGGTGGGCGGCGATGACGGCGGCAACGTCGCTTGCCGGCAGGCCGGCGGCGGCGGCCAGTACGGGGGCGTTGCCCGCGTCCAGCAGGAAGAACTCGCGAAGCAGTGCGGGGATCTCCGGCGGGAGCGCCTCCAGGCCCGGGACGGCGGGCATCGGCCCCTGACCAGCACCGCCGGGCGTCGCGGTGATCGTGGTGCCCGCGATTGTGACGGCGCTGACCAGGGGCCAGGGGTCGTCGTCGGTGAGCAGGCGTACGGGCACCGGCTCGTCGGAGACGGTGGTGTCGGCCGGCGGGAGGAGGCCGGACAGGCTGACCACGGGGTTGTTGGCCTGCCAGTACGGCGGGCGGGGGACGGCCTTGAGCGTGGCGCCTTCGGTGAGGCCCTTTGTTTCGGTGAAGGCGTTGATCCCGGCGAGGAGCGCGTCGTGGGCGCCTGCGTGGGGCTGGGTAGAGTCGGGCTGGGGGACCTTGGTGGCCAGGTCCCGCACCAGGGCGGTGGCGGCGCGCACCGTGTGGGCGAGGGAGCCTTCCCGGTCGGGGTCGAGCTCCTGCCGCATCCGCTCTTGGTCCGGCGCGTCGCCGGGACGCGGGGACAGCGCGTCGGCCAGGCCGTTCTTCAGCCACAGGGCGTTCAGCCGCCATTGGAGGCCGTACAGCTCGCCGAGCTGCTCATCCAGCCGGCGCTGGTCGTCATTCAGGGTGGCCAGCCAGGGCGGCGGGGCGAAGGGCTCGGGTGTCGACGTTTCGCCCGCTGTGTCCGCGGAGGGTGGTGTCACAGTCCAGTGGTGGCCTCCGGCGAAGGCGCCGAACGAGGCGTCGTGGAGGTGGCGGCGTACCCGCGCGTCGCCGCCCTTCTCCTCGGCGAGGTCGAGGACGTTGTGCAAGAAGGTACGCAGCAGCTGCAGGTCGGAGCCGGAGGGGGAGGCACCGGTGGCGTGCAGGGTACGGGCGGCGAGCGCGGTGAAGGCGTCTTCGGTGGTGTTGCCGACGGCGACGTTGAGCGCGCCGTTGTCCCGGATGGTGTTCAGCTGGTCGGGGGCGGGCGCCGAGGGGGCGTTCGGGTCCCAGCCGATGGTCAGGGCCATACCGCAGTACAGGCT
>NZ_SMKP01000390.1:0-1906 GCF_004349015.1 Nonomuraea diastatica | reverse complement strand
GAGGTCGGGAACCAGGGAGAGCCGAGCCCCCGAATCCAGGGCGAAGGCCATGGACGCGGTGAAGAGCCTGGAAGCGCAGCCGTTAAGGACTCCTCGGCGTATGGGGCGCGGAACGTGTCGATAGTGGCGGCGGGAACTGGGGAGGCCCTCCCCGGCCCGGCAACCTGCGGAGGTGGGTGTTGTCGGAGCGTGGCGTCCTATAACCGGTCAACGCCGGGAAATGGAGTGCCGGCCGGGTGGGCGTCGGAGGCGGCCGTAGTACTGATCGAGCCGACCGGACAACACAACCGGCGGTGAGGGAAGGGCCGCTGCTTCGTCGATGCGCAGCGACTGTGATGGAGGGGCCCGGTGAGTGCCGGTCAGGCTAGTCCCGCCGCGAAGGGATCGCGGGAACCACGGGTTCCGCGTGATCCGGTCCGAGCGTTGCAGCATGCGCTGTACCGGGCGGCCAAGGCCGATCCCGGGCGTCGATTCCACGCGCTGTATGACAAGGTCTGCCGCAGAGACGTGCTGCAGCGTGGGTGGGTTGCGGTGCGCGCCAACAACGGCGCGCCCGGTATCGACAAGACCACCCTGGGCCAGGTCGTGGAGTACGGCGTTGTCCGGCTGCTCGACGAGGTGGCCGACGAACTGCGGGAAGGACGGTATCGGCCGCTCCCGGCGCGGCGGGTGTTGATCCCCAAGCCGGGCACGGCCGAGCAGAGGCCGTTATCGATTCCCGCGGTTCGGGACCGCATCGTGCAGGCCGCCCTGAAGATCGTGTTCGAACCGGTCTTCGAGGCGGACATGCTGAGCTGCTCGTTCGGGTTCCGGCCGAAGCGCTCGGCGCACGACGCCTTGCAGGTGCTCATCGATGAGTGTTATCGGGGGCGCCGGTGGGTGGTGGAGACGGACATCGCCGACTGCTTTTCGGCGATTCCGCATCAGGAGTTGATACGAGCGGTCGAGGAACGCGTCTGTGACCAGTCCGTTGTCAAGCTCCTGCGCGCGATCTTGCGTGCTGGGGTGATGGAGGAAGGACAGGTACGTCGGCCGGTCACCGGAACCGCGCAGGGCGGGGTGATTTCACCCGTCTTGTGCAATGTTTACCTGCACCGGCTCGATCGGGCGTGGGATGACGGTGATGGGGTTCTGGTGCGCTATGCCGACGATGTGACGGTGATGTGCTGGTCTCGCAGCCAGGCCGAACGCGCGCTCGCGCGGCTGACGGCGCTGCTGGCCGGGCTCGGCTTGAAGCCGAAGGCGGCCAAGACCCGGATCGTGCACCTGGAGGTCGGTGGGGAAGGGCTGGATTTTCTCGGCTTTCACCACCGTCTGGTGCGCAGCCCTGGCCGGGACGGCAAACGGCCTGTCACCTTCCTCGCTCGCTGGCCCGCCGACCGGGCCATGCAGCACGCCCGTGACCGGATCCGTCAGCTGACGCTCCGATCCCGGCTGCTGCTGCACCCGGAAGTGATCGTGGAGGACATCAACCGGTTCCTGCGCGGCTGGGCGGCCTATTTCCGGTTCGGAAACTCCTCCCGTCACTTCAACGAGATCAGGAGTTATGCGCGGATGCGGATGGCACTCGTGCTTCGTAAACGCCATCGCCGCTCGCGGGGGTTCGGCTGGTCGGTTGTGGCCTTCCGGTCCCCGGACCAACTCGGCCTGGTCACGTTGTCGGGAATCGTCGTCGCACCCAGGCCCTTGCGGGACTGGCGGGGGCGCCGAATGCCAGGCGGTGAACGACGTCGGTGAGCCGTGTGCCGGAGAACGGCATGCACGGTTCGACGGGCGGGGACTGGAAACGGAGCAACGAACCTGGTCACGGTCACTGGGGTGGCACAACCGACCGGGAAACCGGCGGAACATGAAGGCCCCAGGCCCTACCGCCAGGAGACGCCACCGCGCCAGCCCCCGACCCTAC
>NZ_SMKP01000389.1:0-1909 GCF_004349015.1 Nonomuraea diastatica | reverse complement strand
GGCGTCGGCGTCCTGCTGGTGGAGCGGTTGTCGGACGCGGAGCGTCTCGGGCATCGGGTGCTGGCGGTGGTGCGGGGCAGCGCGGTCAATCAGGACGGTGCGAGTAACGGGTTGACGGCGCCTAATGGTCCGTCGCAGCAGCGGGTGATCCGGCAGGCGCTGGCGAATTCTGGTCTGTCGGCGGCCGAGGTGGATGCGGTCGAGGCGCATGGCACGGGGACGACGTTGGGCGATCCGATCGAGGCTCAGGCGCTGCTGGCGACCTATGGCCAGGACCGGGATCGGCCGTTGTGGTTGGGGTCGGTGAAGTCGAACATCGGTCACACGCAGGCTGCTGCGGGTGTGGCGGGTGTGATCAAGATGGTGATGGCGCTGCGTCACGGGGTGCTGCCGAAGACGTTGCACGTGGACGAGCCCTCGCCGCACGTGGACTGGTCGGCCGGCGCGGTCGAGCTCCTGGCGGAGCCCCTGCAGTGGGATCGCCACGACCGTCCACGCCGCGCGGCAGTCTCCTCCTTCGGCGTGAGCGGTACGAACGCGCACATCGTGCTGGAGGAGCCTCCGCTCGCCGAGGTCGAGGCCGAGCCGGTGGGTGAGCCGGTGGGTGAGCCGGTGGGTGAGGCGCCGGTGGCGTGGGTGGTGTCGGGTCGTAGTGCGGAGGCGTTGCGGGCTCAGGCGGGGCGGTTGGCTGATGCGGTGGCGGGTGTGCGGCCGGTGGATGTGGCGCATTCGCTGGTGGTGTCGCGGTCGGTGTTTGATCATCGTGCGGTGGTGGTGGGTGCTGGTCGGGATGAGCTGGTGGCGGGGTTGCGGGAGCTGGCTGGTGGGGTGGCTTCTGGTGTGGTGCAGGGGGTTGCCGGTGGTGGTGGTAAGTCGGTGTTCGTGTTTCCTGGTCAGGGGTCGCAGTGGCTGGGGATGGGGGTGGAGCTGCTGGAGTGTTCGTCGGTGTTCGCGGCGCGGATGGCGGAGTGTGAGGCGGCGCTGTCCTGGTTTGTGGACTGGTCGCTGACGGGTGTGTTGCGGGGTGAGGACGGCCAGCCGGGTTATGACCGGGTGGATGTGGTGCAGCCGGTGTTGTGGGCGGTCATGGTTTCTTTGGCGGAGGTGTGGCGTTCGCTGGGTGTGGTTCCGGCTGCGGTGGTCGGGCATTCGCAGGGGGAGATCGCTGCTGCGGTGGTCGCGGGTGCGTTGTCGTTGGTGGATGGTGCGCGGGTGGTGGCGTTGCGCAGTCAGGCGATCGTGGCGCTGGCGGGGCGCGGCGGTATGGCGTCGGTGGCGCTGGGCTCGGCTGAGGCTGGTGTGTTGTTGGAGCGTTGGGACGGCCGCTTGTCGGTTGCGGCGGTGAACGGTCCTGCGGCGACGGTGGTGTCGGGTGATGTGGATGCCATTGAGGAGTTGCTGGCGCACTGCGAGGGACTAGGAACGCGGGCTAAGCGGATCGATGTGGATTATGCCTCGCATTCGGCGCATGTGGAGTCGATCGGGGAGGAGTTGGCCCGGTTGCTGGCTCCGGTGGTGCCGCGTGAGGCGGAGGTGGCGTGGTATTCGACGGTGCGGCGGGAGTGGTTGTCCGGTTTTGAGGTGGATGCTGCCTATTGGTTTGAGAATGTGCGGCGGACGGTGTGGTTGGAGCCGTCGGTGGGTGCGTTGGTGGAGCAGGGCTTCGGGGTGTTTGTTGAGGTCAGTGCGCATCCGGTGTTGACGATGGCGGTGCAGGAGACGGCTGAGCGTGCGGGTCGTGAGGTGACGGTGTGTGGGACGTTGCGGCGTGATGATGGTGGTCTGGCTCGGTTGTGGTCGAGCGCGGCCGAGTTGTGGGTAGGCGGTGTCGATGTCGACTGGCCGCAAACCTACGCCGGGACCCGCCCGCAGATCATCGACCTGCCCACCTACGCCTTCCAACACCAGC
>NZ_SMKP01000388.1:0-1941 GCF_004349015.1 Nonomuraea diastatica | reverse complement strand
GGCCATCGACTGGTTCTCCTTCGATCTTGATCTAGCTACTCGAAGGATCACTCGATGGCCGTCTTCATTTCACGACGCCACGCCTGTGATCAGGCCAAACTCGTACACCACTCCTGTGGACGCAACCTAACCGCGCCCCGTCGGGTCCTCCCCAGGCTCGCCGCATGTGTGGCGGGTGGCGAGAAAAATCCCCTCTGCCAGGAGCGGATCATCTGTTGGGCCGTCCGCTGAGCGTAACGCGATCCGGGCCAGCGCCGTCGGCTGGGGGATGAACAGTCGGACCACAGCGTCCCTTCCTGCGAGCACAACCACATGAAAAGGGGGAGAGTCCCGTCACCGGGGCCTAGTAGGGGCCCCGGTGACGGGCAGTCAGACCGGGCGGCTAGTACGCGCAGTTGGGCGTCGTGCCGCAGCCGTTGTCGGTGACCATTTCTTGTGGCCTGTCGGCCTCACCGGCGCGGGGATCGAGATTGAACACAGACGCGATCTGCGTTTCCGTCAGCGCAGTGGACATTTGACACACCTCCAGCAGTGATGGAACAGCCGATCGGCTGATCGGCCGGGCAGCGAAGGGCTCACTCAAACGCGAGCGAATGGGAGCTATGAAGGGTCACTCAGCGCGGCGTGCCGCGACTCGCGTCGACTGTCCTGACATGAACCGTGACGCCTAGGAGTGCCTCCAGGTCCGCATCCTTCGACATGGCTCGACGTTAGGTCTGCCTGTTCACCGGATACCCAACAAACTGTTGGGGATGGTCGCCCTGCGTTGCATGTGCTAAGTCGTACTACCGCGAAAGCTCAACCCCGGAGGCAGGCAGTGATGAGGGCTGACAGTCGCGGCTATGCCGAAGTCCTCCAGACGACCGGCACTCGGATCTGGCCGGTACTCCTGCCCGCGACCGCGCGCCAACTCGTTCGGCCTCGGTTCTCGTGACCGAACTGAGGTGGTCAGCGAAACCTATGCGCTGGCCACACGCCCACCCCCGCCAGCGGCCAGCCAGCCACCAGCGAGTCCAATGGCGAGTGAGCCGCCACTGCGCACACTCGCTGGGGTGACGCCCGCGCGCGGTCAGGCTCTCGCGATGCGCTCCACGCACACCTGGTACATCCGGGCCAGCTCCACCTTCAGCTCCGCCCAAGGGAACGTGACCGCCCCCGACGCCCCAGAGGAGGGCTGGGGAAGCCGCACCGGATCCAGCAACACCGAGATCCCCCAGGAGGTCAGCCGCTCCACGCTGAGCGGGAACACCGGGTGGCGGGCCAGAGCCACATTCGGCCACGGCACGGCGACCAGCGGCAGCTCCATGCCTACCGCCTCGTTCAGCAGCCCCAGCGCGAGGGTGTCGGAGATTCCGCCCGCCCACTTGTTGATCGTGTTGAACGTCGCTGGCACCACCGCCATCGCATCGGCCGGTGGCAGGGCGTCCGGTTCCTCGGGCCGCTTGTAGTCCTGCCGGACCGGGTAACCCGTCAGCTTCGCCAGCCGGTTGCCATCCACAAACCTCTGCCCCGACGGCGTGGTGACCACGCACACCGTCCAGCCCTCCGCCTGCGACGCGGTCACCAGGTCCGGCAGCTCACCTGCAGGACGGCCGCCACACGCGATCACGTACAAGACGGGCTTTCGGACATCCTGCCGGGCGTCGATCATCGTCAATCTCCTAGCTCGCCGAGGGATAGGCCGGTAGCGTCCCATCCAGAGCGACGCATCCGGTGCGGTCGGGGGCACATTACGGCCATCACATGAGGACGCGCCATGATTAAGAGCACCACACGGATCGACCTGGTCGACCGGCAGATCGGCGCCGCCGTATGCACCTTGCGTATGCGCCGCGGGCTCACCATGCGCGCCTGCGCCGAGCTGTGCGGCAACGGCGAGGAGTGGCTGCGCCTGATCGAGTCCGGCCGCCGGCCGCTGGACCGGCTGTCCACCGTCACCAC
>NZ_SMKP01000387.1:0-1988 GCF_004349015.1 Nonomuraea diastatica | reverse complement strand
CCGCCAGACAGGCCCGGCCCGCCGCCTCCGTTCGAACTTCATCAACGGCATCAAAGAACTCCCGGTCGCCATCGGCTAACCTCACCCCTCCGGCGCTTGTCACAGCGCCTGACGCTCTACACCAGGAACGCCGATCCGCTCAGGACCTACGTACGCGAAGGCGAGGATCCAACGGCCACAACCATGCTCGCCCATCGCCACCCCCTGACCAGGTAACTCTCAGTGGCGGGCCGCTCTGCCGGGGCAGGAATGCGCGCACGACACGGTCACCCGTCGCCGCACGGCTCGTTTCCCGGCAGCCGTTCGTCAGGTCGTCGGTCACCCACAGGCCGCGCCCGGTTTCTTCATCCGCCTCAGGGCAGCGCATCGGGACCGTGGCCGACAGCCCCGAGTTCGCCACCTCCAGTTCGCCGTAATGGATGGACGAGAGCAGACCCGGCCGTACGCACGTGGCAGCCGAGTGGAGCACGGCGTTGCTCACCAACTCCGACACGATGAGCTGGAGATCCGGCAGTACGGGCTGCTCTGCGCCCATCCACTTCGCCAGTTCACTACGGGCCGGCCCAGGCAGGAGCGCAGGATCGGCTAGATCTTTCACCAACCAGACACGAAGGCCTGCGCACGGGAAATCTGACATGTTTGCTCGCATAGGAAATCGCCCTGCCTGCTGGGCCTGACTACGGAACCTTCATTCCGTATGTGCTGGCGGGGATCGCAGCCGCCCGATTCGCTTGCCAGGCTCGCACCACCAGAACAGCCGCCCGACTCACTCGCCAGGTTCGCAGGACTGCTTGCGCGCGAAAAGGCGGCAATGCCAGGCCGTCAGGCGGACATTTGCCGGACTTGCATCCGGCTCTCCCATGGTCGCCGACACCCGGGCGTCTCAGCGGCCGGGGCGGTAGCGGGACCTGTGGCGGGCGGCTCGGATGCGGCGCAGGACACGTTCGGTGCCCCCAGGCCCCGGACGCCAGCCGCGCTCCAGCAGGGCGCTGGAGACATGCCGGAGCAGGTCGGGGACCTGGCCGGGGATGGCGTCTCCCCGGACGGCGATCACCCTCCAGCCCAACCGCCGCAGCGCTTCCCTCCGGTCGCTGTCGTGTCGCTGGTCGGTGGGCGAGGTGTGGTGGCCTTGGCCGTTATATTCGACGGCGACCTTGAACTCCTCCCAGCCCAGGTCAAGGTAGGCGAGCCGGCCGCCGACCAGCTCGACCCTGATCTGGCAGGCAGGCCGGGGCAGGCCGCCCTCGACCAGGATGACCCGCAGCCAGCTCTCGCGGGGTGAGCGGGCTCCCGGGTCGGCGAGGGTCAGGAGGTCCCGCAGATGCCACGAGGTGAGCGGCCGGTGCCATAAAGCGTCCATGTCGACGCCCTTGCGGGCCAGCTGGTCGAGGACCGCCACGGCGTCCATGCGCGGCAACCAGCGGGCGCAGTCGAGAGCCGTGCGTTCCATGGTGGCGAGGCGGACGCCGTTGTGCGTGGTGACGTCCGCGCCGAGGAGCGGGGTCACGTAGGTGACGCAACCGGGGAGCGCCAGGTGGGCGGGTGCGGCCAGCTCGACGGGCCAGTCGGCTTCCGGGGTGGTCAGCACGCTCACGCCCCAGATGTGGGCGGCCGTCCGGTGGCACGCGACGGCCTGCGGCACCACGCGCGTGACCCTCGCGGCGCGCAGGACCAGCGAGTCTGATGGTGGTTGACGCATGTGGCCAAGAGTGACCTGGCCGGGCGACGGGGCCACGCACCGAACGTGATTCTGTGGATGGGTAGGAGTCATGCACAGGGCGAGGGATGGGCACACCCTTGGGTGCCGGTTTTCCCGAAGCCTCTGGCCGGCTCAGCCAGCCACCGACCCCCTACGTCAGCCCGGTTCGTCGAACAGGTCGTGGAGGGTCTGGGTGGTGGCGGCGCGGATGGCCCAGTTTTCGAGCTGGGCCAGGTCGGTGCAGGTGGTGATCCGGGTGCGGGTGTCGTCGGGGACGGCGAAGCCGCGG
>NZ_SMKP01000386.1:0-2005 GCF_004349015.1 Nonomuraea diastatica | reverse complement strand
ATCGTTCACCCGCTCCCGAACTACAACCTGACCGGCAGGCAACAACACAGGAACCTCCTGCGACCAATCACCCTCCGACAACCACTCCAGCAACCCCCCATACGCCCCGAACATCGCATCCAACACCTCCGGCGCGAACAACTCCTCCACCGCGTCCCACCGGACCAGCAGTTCGCCGTCGATCTCACCCACCTGGCTGTCCAGCCAGACCTGCGGGGTCTGCGACACGCCCCAGACCTGTTCGGCGAACGACGGCCCGGCCACTCCCTCGCCGCTGACCCCGAGCGTGCTGGTGAACACCACCGGCATGGTCATCTCGATCGTGGCGTTCCGCCTGGCCAGCTCGCGCATCACCCAGACCGCCGAGACCTCGCCGTGCTCCAGGCCGCGCCAGACCTCTTCCTGGAGCTTGCGGGCTCCGTCCAGCCAGCCGGCGCCCTGCCGGTAGCCGACGAGCAGCAGCGAGGTGAAGTCGCCGAGCACGCGGTGGATGTCGGGGTGGACCTCGCGCCGGTCGAACAGCGTGAGGTTGAGCGTCAGCTCCTGCTGGGCGCTCCACGTGCCCAGAACCTCGCCGAACGCCGCCGCCAGCACGGTGGCCGGGGTGAGCTCGTGCCGGCGGGCCAGGTCGATGATCGCCCGCCACCGGTCGGCGGGCAGCCGGAGCTCGCGCCGGGCGAACCTCGGCCGGTCGATCAGCGCCGGGTCGACACGGAGCGGCAGTTGCGGGGCGGGCGGCAGCTCGGGGAGCCGGGCCGCCCAGTATTCCTTGGCCGTCTCGAAGACGGCGGGATCGGGGGCCTGCGCGAGCAGGTAGTCGCGGAACGACACCCCGATCGGCGGCAGGACGGTGCCCGGGTCGTGGTAGAGCTGGTCGAGCTCGGCGAAGAAGACCATCATGCTCAGCGCGTCGACGATGATGTTGTCGAAGCTGACGCCGAGCCGCACCCCGCCTTCGTGGCGTACGGCCCGCGCATCGAACAGCGGCCACGCCGACACGTCGAGCACCTGGTGCGACATCTGCTCGCGCATGGCCTCGACGCTGTCGGCGGCGGCGATGGTGAAGCGCGGCACCTCGGGCAGGATGCGCTGGAGCCCGTCCTGGTCGAAGACGGCGCGCAGCATCTCATGCCGCTCGATCAGCAGGTTCCACGCGGTTTCCAGCCGGTCGAGGTCGATGTCGCCGTCGAACTCGGTGTAGAAGTGGCAGCCGACGCCGCCGAGCGTGAAGTGCTCGGCCCGGCCGAGCCAGTAGGCCCGCTGCACCTCGGTGGGCGGGAACGGCTCGTGCCGGTGCGCCACGTCCGGGGCGAGTGCGGGGACCGGCGGGGCCGCCTCCCCGAGGGTGAGGGTGGCCGCGAAGTCCGCCAGCACCGGCGTCTGGAACAGCAGGCTCAGCCTGGCGTCGGTGACGCCTTCCGCGCGCAGCCGGGCGATCATGCGGGTGGCGAGCAGCGAGTCGCCGCCGAGGGTGAAGAAGTTGTCGGTACGTCGCACGGCGGGACGTTCGAGCAGGTCGGCCCAGATGGTGGCGAGCACGGTCTCGGCGGGGCCGACGGGCGGCTCGTGCGCCGTGGTCTCCGGTGTGTCGGCGACGAGTGCGGTGAGCGCGGATCGGTCGATCTTGCCGTTGGCGGTCAGGGGCAGGTGGTCCAGCATCGTGATCGCCGGCGGGATCGCGTAACCCGGTAACCGGTCGGCCAGGAACGACCGCAACTCACCCTGATCCACATCGCCAGGAGTGACGAACGCCGCCAACCGGCGCTGCCGCCGATCCCCCACCGCCACCGCGACCGCCCGGCTCACCCCAGCAAACGCCTCCAACGCCGCCTCGACCTCACCCAGCTCGATCCGATGCCCCCGGATCTTCACCTGATGATCGGCCCGGCCCAGGAACTCCAGCGTGCCGTCCGGCCAGTACCGGCCCATGTCCCCGGTCCGATACCAGCGCCCGCCCGCAGCCTCCACGAACTTGACCGCCGTCGTCTCCGGATCACCCCGATAC
>NZ_SMKP01000003.1:0-132679 GCF_004349015.1 Nonomuraea diastatica | reverse complement strand
CCCCAGGCCCCCACCTCTTCGTGCTGGGTCCCCGCCCCCGAGCGCCGGACGTCCGCGGGTTCGCCGCGGGCGGGGGAAGGGACGTCGGCGAGGGTGAGGTCGGCGAAGCAGGTCTCCGCGGTGCGGTGGGTGGCCGCCTCGATGGCCAGGCGGGTCTTGCCGGTGCCGCCGGAACCGACGATGGTGACCAGGCGGGTGGCGCGCAGGGCCGCCAGCCGTGCCAGTTCTTCCTCGCGCCCGACGAAACTGGTCAGCTGCGCGGGCGGGCCGATGCGTGCCGTGCGTTCCCGGTGCCGCTTTCCGCGCAGGATCTCCAGGTGAAGTGCCGCCAGCTCGGGCGACGGGTCCGCGCCCAGCTCGTGGGCCAGCAGCCGCCGTACGTCGTCGAACACCGCCAGCGCCTCCGCCTGCCGGCCGGCCGCGTGCAGGGCCCGCATGAGCAGCCCGCGCGGCCGTTCGCGCAGCGGGTGTGCGGTGACGAGCTCGCGCAGCGCGGCCACCGGGTTGCCCTCGGGCAGGGCCAGCTCCGCCTCCAGCAGGTCCTCCGTGGCGGCGAGCCGTAGCTCCTCCAGCCGTAGCGCCTGTGGGACGGCGAACGGCGCGCCGGACACGTCGGCCAGCGCCGGTCCCCGCCACAGGTCCAGCGCCTCCCTGAGCACAGCGGCGGCCAGGGAGGGCCTGCCCGCGGCCAGCCGTCGCCGCCCTTCCCTGGAGAGCCGTTCGAAGCGGTGGGCGTCCACGTCGTCGGGCGAGATCGCCAGCCGGTAGCCGGACCCGTGAGACTCGATCAGGCCGGCGGGCAGGCGCCGCCTCAGGCGGGAGACCTGCGCCTGGACGGCATTGGCGGCGCCGGAAGGCGGCCGGTCGCCGTATTGGCCGTCGATGAGGTGTTCGACGCTCACCAGCCGGCCCGCGTTCAGCAGCAGCAGCGCGAGCAGGGCACGGGGGCGGGGACCGCCGGCGGCGACCTCGCCGCCGTCCGGCGAACACACCACGAGCGGGCCCAGGATGCCGAACTGCACGAGTCCGATTGTCTCCCCTCGCCTGGCCGGGCGGGCCGCCGCTACCGCGCGGCGGGTTCCTTCGGTTGTTCGGGGGCGGGCAGGTCGAGGCTGTCGCGGAGCTTGACCGGCTTGAGGAAGAGCACGGCGATCACGCCGACCACGGCGATGGCCGCCGAGTACAGGAAGATGTGGCCGGTGGCGTCGCCGTAAGCGGTGCTCACGATGGTCTTGAACGGCTCGGGCAGCGCCTGGATGTCGAGCGTGCCGGTCCCGCCGGTCGCCTTCGCGGGGTCGATGCCCGCCTTGACCAGCCCGTCGTTGATGCCGGCCGTGACCCGGTTGGCCAGGACGGCGCCGAGCACGGACACGCCGATGGTGCCGCCGAGCGAGCGGAAGAACGTGATCGCGCCGCTGGCCGCCCCCAGCTCGCTGAGGGGGACGGTGTTCTGGATGGCCAGGACGAGGTTCTGCATCGACATGCCGACCCCGGCGCCGACCAGCACCATCGCGGCGGCGATGAGGAGCAGCGGGGTCTGGTGGTCGATCGTGGACAACACGAGGAATCCGCCGGTGAGCACGATCGAGCCGACGACGATGTACGGCTTGACGTTGCCGCTCTTGGACACCATGCGCCCGCTGATCGTCGAGGAGACCAGCACGCCGAGCATCATCGGGATCGTGAGCAGGCCCGCCTCGGTCGGGCTGTATCCGCGGCCGGTCTGGAAATACTGGCCGAGGAAGACCGAGCCGCCGAACATGGCCATGCCGACCGCGAGGCTGGCGATGATGGCCAGCGCGGGGGTGCGCCGGCGTACGACGTGCAGCGGCACGACCGGCTCCTTGACCACCGACTCGACCCAGGTGGCCGCGACCAGCAGGAGCACGCCGCCGCCGGCCATCGCGGCGGTCTGCCAGGAGAGCCACGCGAACGAGTTGTCCACGAAGGTGACCCAGATGAGCAGGACGCTGACGCCCGCGGCGATCAGGGTGGCGCCCACGTAGTCGATCTTGACGTGGGGGCGGCGTACGGAGACGACGTGCAGCGTCTTGTGCAGCATGAAGAAGGCGATCACGGTGAACGGCACCGCGATGAAGAAGCACCAGCGCCAGCCCAGCCAGGAGGTGTCGGCGATCAGGCCGCCGAGCAGCGGCCCGGCCACGGTGGCGACGGCCATGACGCCGCCGAGGTAGCCGTTGTACCTGCCGCGGTCCTTCGGGCTGATCATCGCCGCGATCACGACCTGCACCAGCACCTGGAGGGCGCCCATGCCCAGGCCCTGGAGCGCGCGGAAGGTGATCAGCTGGGCGGTGTCCTGGGCGAATCCGCAGGCCAGCGAGCTGACCATGAAGATCACGATGGAGGCTTGGAGCAGCAGCTTCTTGCTGAACAGGTCGGCGAGCTTGCCCCAGATCGGCGTGGACGCCGTGGACGCGAGCAGCGACGCGGTCACGACCCACGTGTACTGCGACTGGTTGCCTTTGAGCGCGCCGACGATCTGCGGCAGCGCGACCGAAACGATCGTTGCGCTGATCATGGCGACGAACAACACGAGCAGCAGCCCGCTGAGGGCCTCCATGATCTTCCGGTGCGTCATCGGTTCCGGAGCCGGAGCCGTGGGTGCGCTCACGCGCGCCTCCCCTAAGGTCTCGGGTAAATAGATGCCGAGTGAGCAACTTTTCTCATTGAGCATATATTCCCGGACGGTAGAGTGAGCGCACATGGAGACCACGGTGGGGCTGCGCGAGCGCAAGAAGGCCGCGACGCGGCAGGCCGTGCACGAGGCCGCGCTGCGGCTCGTGGTCGAGCACGGGCTCGACCACGTCACCGTCGAGTCGATCGCCGACGCCGCCAACATCTCGCGCCGCACCTTCTCCAACTACTTCGCGGGCAAGGAAGACGCGGTGCTCTACGGCGAGGAGCAGCGTTTCCGCACCCTGGTGCGGCAGGTCCGCGCCCAGCCGCCCGGCCGACCGGCCTGGCAGGCGCTGCGCGGCGCGACCGAGGAGCTCTACCAGGAGCTGGGCGAGCCCGAGCGGGAGTGGGCGCTGCGCACCCGGCTGGCACGGCAACATCCGTCGCTGCTGGCCCGCCAGCTCGCCAACCACGCCGCCCTGGAACGCGACCTGTCGGAGGCGCTCGCCGAGCGGGAGAGCGCCGTGCCGCCCCGGGTGATGGCGGCGGCCTTCCTCGTCGGGCTGCGCGTCGCCACATATCTGTGGAGCGACGAGCAGGAGTCCCGCACGCTCATCGACGTGGTGAACGAAACTTTCGACCAGCTCGCCCGGCCCTTCACCTGATCGCCAGGGAGAGCACCGCGGCCCCCGCGGGGCCGTGAGCGAGGGACTAGTGCGGGCTCCACCACCGGTTCTCGCCCGAGCGCCCGTGTGCGCGGGCCGCGCCGCCGGTTCACTGGTCGGCATGACGATCACACGGATGATTCCCGGCCGCTGGGTGGAGGGCACAGGGGCGGTGCTCGGGCCGCTGCTCCTCATCGCGGGAGTGCTCACCCGGATCGGCGAGGACGACTTCTTCCCCGGCCAGCTCGCCGCCTACGCCGCCGATCCGGGGCGGATGGCCGTGTCCTACGCCCTGTTCACCGCCGGCGTGGTGCTGTTGTGGCCGGCGGCCACCACGCTGGCCCGGCGGATCGCCGCCACGCACCCGGGCTGGGCCCGGTGGGGGGCCACGCTGGTCGTCCTCGGGCTGTTCGGGCGGGTCTTCCACGCCGGGGTGAGCCACCTGGCCTTCCAGATGGTGGACGAGCTCGGGCTGGAGGCGGCGCAGCGGGCGGTCGCGGACACGTACGGCGCGTTCCACGTCTTCAAGGCGGTCAGCGTCTGCATCGTGGCCGGCTGGATCGTGCTCGCCATCGGCGCCCACCGCTCCAAGGCGTTCGGCTCCGGCGCGCTCGGCGTGGTCAGGTGCGTCGCGCTGGCGCTCGGCCACGCGCTGCCGCTGGGCGTGCTGAAGGGCACTGGCGACCCGATCTCGCTAATCGCCCTGGTCGGCCTCGCCGTCGCCCTGGTGCCCCTCGGCGTCGGCGTGCTGAAGGACGGACCGGCTCCCCGATGGTGGGGCGTCGCCCTCACCGTCGCGCTGGTGCCGGGTGCGTACGTGCTCGGGATGTACGGCTGAGCGCCCTTACGTGACGTCGAGCGTCCCAAGGCTCAGGGCGGGGCGGAGCCGGTGCTGCCGCGCGTCACGAGCTCGGCCGCCGGGGCCGGCACGTGGCGCGGCTCGCCGCCGTCGAGCAGCTCGAACAGCAGGCGTACGGCCTGCGCGCCGAGCGCGTCCACGTCGCGGCTCAGCACGGTGAGCGCCGGGCGTACGGCCTGGCAGAGCGGGAAGTCGTCGCCCGCGACGAGCGACAGCTCGCCCGGCACGGCCAGGCCCATCTCGCTGGCCACGCTCAGCCCGGCGACCGCCATCACGTCGTTGTCGTAGACGATGGCCGTCGGCCGCGGTGCCGAGCTGAGCACGCGCCTGGTCACCTGCGCGCCCGCCTCGCCGGTGCGGTCGGTGGGAATGAGCGTGCAGGCCATGCCCGCCCGCTCGCAGGCGGCGGCGAAGAGCCCGGCCCGGCGCGCGGCGGGCAGCAGGCCGGCGGGCCCGCACACCCGCGCCACCCGCCGGTGGCCGAGCGCGGCGAGGTGGCCGGCGACCAGGTCGGCGCCGGCGGCCGGATCGGACCAGAGGTGCGTCAGCCCGTCGGGCCCGCTCGGCTCGCCGAGGATCACGGCGGGCAGGCCCATGGACGCCAGGGCACGCGGGCGCGGGTCGTCGAGGGTGAGGTCGGAGACGATGACGCCGTCGACGCGGCGTTCGCCGTGCCAGCGGCGGTAGACGTCCAGCTCGTCGCCGTGGCCGGTGACGAACTGCAGCACGAGCCCGAACCCGCGGCCCGCCAGCTCGGCCTGGACGCCGCTGATGAGCCGGCGGTGGAAGGTCTCGACGGACAGGCCGGGCGACGGGCGCGACACCGTCAGCCCGATGGCGTGCGCCGCCGCGCCGTGCAGGGCCTGCGCGGGGACGCTGGGGTTGAAGCCGATCTCGGCGGCGATGCGCAGGATGCGCTCGCGCACGGCGTCGGACACTCCGGGACGGCCGTTGATGGCGTAGGAGACGGCCACACGGGAGACTCCGGCGCGGCGGGCGATGTCGCTCATGGTCGCCTGCCGCCCCATCGAACCTCCACCCGCCGATCTACGGACATGGTAGGGGCGGCCCGCCGTCAGGGGGACGGCGGCGCGGTGCTGCCCCGGGGAGTGAGGCGGGCCGGTTTGTCGTGCACGTCACCGGTGCCGGCGCCGTCGTCGGCGTCGTCTTCCATGGCGGCCAGCAGCAGCCGGGCCGCGTGCACGCCGTAGGCGCCGATGTCGCGGGTGAGCGCGGTCAGTGGCGGGTGCAGCAGGTGGCAGATGGGGGAGTCGTCCCAGGCCACGATGGACAGGTCGGCGGGCACCGTCAAACCCAGCTCCTGGGCGACGGTCAGGCCCGCGATGGCCATGATGTCGTTGTCGTAGATCAGCGCGGTGGGCCGGTCGTCCGCGCCGAGGAGCCGCCTGGTGGCCTCGGCGCCGTGTTCGGCGCTGTAGTCGGTCGGCACGGTCACCGCGTTCACCCCGAGCCGCGCGCAGACGCCGGTGAACGCCTCGGTGCGGATCACGGTGTGCGCCAGCTCGGAGATGCCGCTGACCCGCGCGATCCTGCGGTGGCCGAGCGCCGCCAGGTATTCCACGGCCTCCACCATGGACACCCCGTCGTCGGACCAGATGCTGGCCAGCCCGCCCGCGGCCGACGGCGGGCCGATGACCACGGCGGGCAGGCCCAGCTCGCGCAGCGCGCTCACCCGCTCGTCGTGCACCCGCAGGTCGCAGACGAGCACGCCGCCGACCCGGCTCTCGCTCCACCAGCGGCGGTAGAAGCCGATCTCCTCGTCCTGGTGCGCCACCATCTGGAGCAACAGCGCGTAGGAGCGGGTGGACAGCTCCGCCTCCAGGCCGCTGATCAGCTCCATGAAGAACGGCTCGACCCCGAGCGTGGCCGGCGGGCGCGGCAGGGCCAGGCCCACGACCCGCGCGGGGGCGCCGGCGAGGGCGCGGGCGGCGCTGTTGGCGCGGAACCCGAGCCGGTCGGCGATGGCCAGGATGCGCTGCCGGGTCTGCGGCGAGACGCCCGGCTGTCCGTTCAGCGCGTAGGAGACGGCCCCCTTGGACACGCCCGCCTCCTTGGCGATGTCCGCGATGGTCGGTCGCTTCACGGCTGGCCTCCCGGGGGTGACTTTCACGGTTCACCGATCGTACGGGCCGGGCGGCCTGCTGTCGCGGGTGATGAGCGGGCCCGATCACCGCCTCGCAGATAGAGGGAGACGACGTTGACGGTCATCGGAGGGCTGGATCGCTTACTCGGTTCAGCTTCATCCGCCTAGCGGGGTGCGGGTGAGCGCGCGCTTGAGGATCTTGCCCGTGGGACTCATCGGCAGCTCGTCCACGAACGACAACCGCCGGGGGTATTTGTAGGCGGCCACCCGTTCCTTCACGAAGTCGCGCAGGTCCTCGCGGGTCACCGGTGCGCGCAGGGCGACCGCCGCCTCGATCTCCTCGCCGAGCTCCGGGTGCGGCACGCCGTACACGGCCGCCTGGCGTACGGCGGGGTGCTCGTACAGGACCTCTTCGACCTCGCGCGGGTAGACCGTGTAGCCCCCGCGGATGATCACGTCGCGGCGGCGGTCGACCAGGAAGAAGTAGCCGTCCTCGTCGACCCGGCCGAGGTCGCCGGTGTGGAACCAGCCGTCGCGGATGGCCTCGGCCGTGCCGGCGGGGTCGTTCCAGTAGCCCTTCATCACGTTGGGGCCTCGGACGACGACCTCGCCGATCTCGCCGGGCGGGGTCTCCGCGCCGTCCTCGTCGACGATCTTCATCTCGACGCCCCTGATGGGCCAGCCGATCGAGCCGGGCCTGCGGTGGTGGCCGCCGCGGTTCGTCGCGGCCACCGGGGAGGTCTCGCTGAGGCCGTACCCCTCGATGATCTCGCAGCCGAACCGCGTCTCGTAGGCCCGCAGCACGTCCAGCGGCAGCGCCGCCCCGCCGGACGCGCAGACCCGTAACATCGACAGGTCGGAGGCGCCGGGGTGGTCGAGCAGCGCGATGAACATGGTCGGCACACCATGGAAGACCGTCACGCCGTCCCGCCTGATCACCTCCAGCGCGCGTCCCGCCTCGAAGCGCCGCAGCAGCGTCAGCCGCGCGCCCGCCTGCACGGTCGCGTTGAGCGCGCAGGTCTGGCCGAACGTGTGGTAGAGCGGCAGCGCCCCCAGCACGACGTCGTCCACGCCGAGCGCGTGCATGCGGGCCACGGTCGCGGCGTTGCCCGCCAGGTTCGTGTGGGAGAGCTCGATGCCCTTCGGCTGCCCGGTGGTGCCGGAGGTGTAGTGGATGACCGCGGTGTCGTCGTCCCGGGTGGCGGCGACGTCGCGGTCGGGCGCCACCTGGCGCAGCAGCCTGCGGAACTCCTCGGGGACGACGAAGAAGCAGTCGGCCTTCGTGCCCGCCGACCCCGCCTCCGCCGTCTCCGCGAACGCGTGCCAGGCGATCAGCAGCCGCGCCCCGCAGTCACCCAGGTAAGCCGCGATCTCCCGCCGCTTCAGCAGCGGGTCGAGCGGCACCACCACGGCCCCGACCCGCAACACCCCGTAGTAGACCACGCCGAACTCGGGCACGTTCGGCAACATGATCGCGACCCGGTCGCCGG
Organism: Nonomuraea diastatica; assembly: GCF_004349015.1. NCBI lineage: Bacteria > Bacillati > Actinomycetota > Actinomycetes > Streptosporangiales > Streptosporangiaceae > Nonomuraea > Nonomuraea diastatica. The sequence goes on along the minus strand of NZ_SMKP01000003.1, from coordinate 124,924 downwards.
GGCCGATCCCACGGCAGCGCAACAGCCCCGCGAGCCGGGCGCTCAGCTCTCCGAGCACTCCATAAGTGAGCTCCGCCTCGTCCAGCGTGAGAACCGCTCTGCCACCGAGCCGCTCGGCGGCGGTGAGGAGCCGGTCAGCGAGGTTCATGGAAAGACCGTACGTCCGCTCTCCCACACCCCTCATTGGTCGCGGTGGCCAGTCTTTCCCGGCCGGAATTGGTCGGCAGAGCGTCCTGGAGAGCGATCGCGACGAGCAGATCGACGAGATCGTTGATGGAGCGCAGGCTCCGGCCCGTGCGCTCCTGGATCCGGCGCATGCGGTATTGGGCGGTGTTGGGATGGATCTGTAACCGCTCGGCCGCGGCCCGCAGGTTGAGGTCGGCGGCGGCGAACGCCCTGATCGTGGCCGTGAGCACGCCGCCGCGCGCGCGGTCCTCCGACAGCAGCGCCGTGATGCGCGGATCGACCAGGTGACGGGCGGTGTCGTCGGCCTTCAGCGCCAGATACTGGAACGGCGTGATCCGCGGCAGCGCTGCCACGCCGCCCTCCTCCGGCACGAAGTCCAGCACCGCCCTGGCCTCCTGGTATGCCTGCGGGATCTGCGCCGGGCCCGCCGCCACGGTGCTGATGCCCATGGCCAGCCTGATGCCCCCGGCGGCCAGGCTCTCCAGCACCTCCTGCAGCCGGTCGCAGAGCCCTCCGGGATCGGCGCCGGGGCCGAGCACGGGGATCGCCACGATCTCCGACTGACGCACGACCGACAACGTACGGGTGCCGTTGACGCCGGTCCTGGCGATCGCCGCGCAGGCCGCGTGGCGCGCGTCGGCGCCCCGGTCAGGGCCCGTCGTCACCGCCGACGGCGAGCCGACCAGCACCGCGATCACGACGAGCAGCGGCGTGCTGGACCCCAGGCCGTGCGCCTGCGCCGCGGCCACCTCCCTTCCGCGTGTCGGCACGCCGCCCACCAGCAGCGTCTCCAGCAGGTCACGGCTCTCGCGGACCGCCTCGGCGGCGGCGTACTGCTGGAACTCCATGTACGCGTTCGCCGCGTGCGTGCTGGCGAAGTCGCAGTAGCGCATCAGAGGGGACGCCAGCGACAGCGCCGCCTCGCGGCCGGCCGGCGTGTGCCCGGCCCGGTCGACCACCGACTGCCAGAACACCTGCTGCCCGACCCGGAACGCGTTGATGTAGTCGGCCAGCGCCACCCCAGCCCTGGCCCGGCGCATCGCCGCCCGCCGGGTGAAGGCGATGTCGTCGAACGTGACCGTGCGCTCCTCCAGCAGCACGGCCAGCTTGGCGCGGTAGTGCTTGACCACCTGGTCGCGCACGTCCGCGTGGAAGTCGGGGCCCTGCGCCGCGTAGGCGGGGATCTCGTCCCGCATGGTGGCGACCGCGGCGGCGGCCAGGGACTGGAGGTCGCCGAGTAGTTCGGAAAGGATGCGCGCGCGTTGTGCGCGGACCGCCTCCGCACCAGTGAGCGTTTCCGTGCTGGAACCACTGGACATGCCGGGATGATCCATGGCCATCGGCGGGCGGTCAACGGGTCGTAACCGGTATGAGACCCACGCTGTGCTCAGAGGACAACTCGCCTGAAACATCTTGGGTCACCGTGCCCAATGCGGCGCTTCATGGCCGGATCCTACGCTGAGCCCAACTTCAGAACATTGTTCTCCAGGAGGCCGGATGCTGGAGGTACACGATCTTACCGTTCGCTTCGGGGGCATCACGGCGCTGGACGGCGTGGGCTTCGACGTGGGGCGCGGCGAGATGGTGGGGCTCATCGGGCCGAACGGCGCCGGCAAGACCACCCTGTTCAACTGCCTGACCCGGCGGTACGCCCCCGGCTCTGGGACGATCACGTACGAGGGCGGCGACCTGACGGCCGTGGCCCCGCACGCGATCGCCGGGCTCGGCATCGCCAGGACGTTCCAGAACCTGGGCCTGTTCCCGCGCCTGTCCGTACGCGACAACGTGCTCGTCGGCGCCCACCACCGGGGCCGGGCAGGCTTCCTGTCGGCCGGGCTGCGCCTGCCGGGCGTACGCCGCGAGGAGCGCACGCTGCGCGCAGACGCCGACGGGGTGCTGGAGCGGCTCGGCCTGACCGGGGTCGCCGGGCATCCGGCGACCGGGCTGCCGTTCGGCACGCTCAAACGGGTCGAACTGGCCCGCGCGCTCCTCGGCCGGCCCCGGCTGCTGCTGCTGGACGAGCCGGTGAACGGCCTCAACGCGGCCGAGGTCGAGGAGTTCGCGACCACGCTGAACGCGCTCCGCTCCGAACACGACCTGACCGTCATCGTGGTCGAGCACCACATGGGGTTCGTCATGGGGATCTGCGAGCGCATCGTCTGCCTGGACTTCGGCCGCAAGATCGCCGAGGGGCCGCCCGCCGAGGTGCAGCGCGATCCCGGCGTCATCGAGGCATACCTGGGGACGGCGCCATGACAGATCTGGTGGTGGAGGAGCTGACGGCCGGATACGGCGACGCCCGCGTGCTGCACGGCGTGAGCCTGGCCGTCGGCCAAGGGGAGATCTGCGCGATACTCGGGCCCAACGGCGCGGGCAAGACCACGCTGCTCCGGGCGTTGTCCGGCATGATCAGGGCGCGCGGCACGGTCACCCTGGGCGGGGCCGACCTGACCGGGCGCTCGCCCGACACGCTCGCCCGGCAGGGCATCGCCCACGTCCCCGAGGGGCGCGGCACGTTCATGCCGCTCACCGTCGAGGAGAACCTGCGGCTCGGGGCCTACGTCCGCAGGCGCGGGGCCGGTGTGGAGGCCGACCTCGACCGCATCCACACCTATTTCCCGGTGCTGAAGAGCCGGCTCAAGCAGGTCGCGGGCAGCCTCAGCGGGGGCGAGCAGCAGATGCTGGCCATCGGCAGGGCCCTGATGTCGCGCCCCCGGCTGCTGCTGCTCGACGAGCCGTCGCTCGGCCTGGCTCCGCTGGTCACCCGGGAGTTGTTCCGCATCGTCCAGGCCATCAACGCAGAGGAGCGAACCACCGTGGTCGTCGTCGAGCAGAACGCCCATCTCGCCCTCGGCATCGCCCAGCAGGCGCACGTCCTGGAGACCGGGCGGATCGTCCTGTCGGGCACGGCCGAGGAGATCAGGGCCGACGAGCAGGTCGCCCAGTCCTACCTCGGGTACCGGGTGTAGCCGATGGCCGGATTCCTGCAACAGCTCGTCCAGGGGCTCGGCGCGGGCGCCATCTACGCCAGCCTGGCGCTGGCCCTCGTGCTGATCTACCAGTTCACCGGCATCGTGAACTTCGCCCAGGGCGAGCTGGCCATGTTCTCCACCTACATCGCCTGGCAGCTCACGGCCGCCGGGCTGCCGTTCTGGCTGGCGCTGGTGATCACGCTGGCGGTGTCGTTCGCCGGCGGGATGCTCATCGAACGGATGATCATCCGGCCCGTCGAGGGCGCGCCCGAGCTGACCCTGGTGATCGTCACCGTGGGGTTGTTCATCTTCGTCAACGCCGCCGCCGGGTGGATCTGGACGTTCCTCATCAAGGACTTCCCGAACCCCTTCCCCGCCGGCGCGCTGGAGGCGGGCGGGATCAGCGTGAGCATCTCCACGCTCGGCGTGCTGGCCGTCGTGGGCGTCGTCATGGGGCTGTTGTACCTGCTCTTCCGGCACACCAAGATCGGGCTGGGGATGCGGGCGGTGGCTACCAATCCCGAGTCCGCGCGGCTGGTCGGCATCCGGGTGGGCTGGACGCTCGCGCTCGGGTGGGGGCTCGCCTCGACGGTGGGCGCGGTGTCGGGGGTGCTCGTGGCGCCGCTGCTGTTCCTCGAACCCAACATGATGGGCGGCGTCCTCATCTACGCGTTCGCGGCGGCGACGCTCGGCGGGTTCGACAGCCCGCTGGGCGCGGTCACCGGCGGTCTGATCGTCGGCGTCGCGGAGACGCTCGCCGGGGCGTACGTCGGGTTCATCGGATCCGACCTCAAGGTGGGCGTGCCGCTGGTGATCATCCTCGGCGTCCTGCTGCTGCGGCCCCAGGGGCTGTTCGGGCGAGCGGTGGTGGAGCGGGCATGAGCAATCCCACGGAGACGAACGCGGCCCAGGCGCGGACCGCGGCGCCGCCCCCGCCTACCGCGCCGCGGCCCCCGGAGTGGTGGCGGTCGGCGCGGTGGCGGTGGGGCGCGGCCGCGCTGCTCGCCGCGGCCGCCTGCTACGCGCCGTTCCAGCTGGTGCCGTTCCACGTCTTCCAGCTCACCATGGTGCTGATCTACGCGGTCGCGCTGCTCGGGCTGAACCTGCTGGTCGGACACGCCGGGCAGATCTCGCTCGGCCACGGCGCGTTCTTCGCCATCGGCGCCTACACGGCCGCCATCCTGCTCGAACACTGGGCCCTGCCGTACCCGCTGACCCTGCCCGTCGCGGCCGGGGCGGCGTTCCTGCTCGGCCTGGCGTTCGGGGTGCCGGCCATGCGGCTGCGCGGCCTCTACCTGGCGCTCGTGACGCTCGCCATCGCGATCTTCCTCGTCCCCCTGCTCAAGCGGTTCGAGGACCTGACCGGCGGCTCGATGGGGCTGACGCTGGCCAAGCCCGCGCCGCCCGCGTGGAGCGGCCTGGCCGAGGACCAGTGGTTGTACTTCCTCACCCTGGCCGTCGCCGTCGCCGCGTTCCTGCTCTGCGCCGGCCTGCTGCGCTCACGCGTCGGCCGAGCACTGCACGCCATCAGGGACAGCGAGGGCGCGGCCGAGGTCATGGGCGTGCGGCTGTCGGTCCACAAGACCCTCGCCTTCGCCTGGAGCGCCATGTTCGCCGGGACGGCCGGCTGCGTCTACACGTGGGTGATCGGGTTCGTCTCGCCCGACTCGTTCACCGTCAACCTGTCGATCACGCTGCTGGCCGGCCTGGTCGTCGGCGGGCTCGGCTCGTTGTCGGGGCCCGTGCTCGGGGGCTTGTTCGTGATGTTCGTGCCCAGCTTCGCGCAGGACATCAACGACGCCGCGCCCGGCGTCATCTTCGGCCTGCTGATCATCGCGGTGATGTACGTGGCCCCGACGGGACTGGCCGGGCTGGCCGGGCGCTTGATCAGGAAGATTCCCCGGAAGGAGTAAGAGGGATGCGAGTATCTGCGATCGGCTGTACGGCGCTGCTCGTGCTCGCCGTCGCCGCATGCGGGGGACGGGACCAGGGCGGTGCCACGGGCACGGCCACGTCGGGCGGCCAGTGCCAGGGGCAGCAGACGACCGGCATCACCGACACGAGCATCAAGCTGGGCGGCATCTACCCGCTGTCCGGCCCCGCCTCCGCCTACGGGGACATCCCCAAGGGCATCAAGGCGTACTTCGACTACATCAACGCCGAGAAGAACGGGATCGGCGGGCGCAAGGTCGAGTTCGTCGTCCGCGACGACGGGTACCAGCCGCCGAAGGCCGTCGAGGAGGCCCGCAGGCTGGTCGAGCAGGAGCAGGTGTTCGCCCTGTTCCAGACGCTCGGCACGCCGTCGACCACGGCGACCTGGGACTACGCCAACCAGCGCAAGGTGCCGCAGATCTTCGTCGCCACGGGCGCATCCAAGTGGGGCGCCGACAGCCAGCACCCGTGGACCATCGGCTGGCAGCCCAACTACATCTCCGAGGCCCGCGTCTACGCCCAATACCTCAAGCAGGAGAAGCCGGACGCCAAGGTCGCCGTCCTCTACCAGAACGACGACTTCGGCGAGGACCTGCTCGGCGGCTTCAAGCGGGCCATCGAGGGCACCCAGGTCGAGGTCGTGGCCGAGCAGAGCTACGAGGTGAGCGACCCGAGCGTCGACCCGCAGATGCGCAACCTCGCCCAGTCGAAGGCCGACGTGTTCCTGAACGTCACGACGCCCAAGTTCGGCTCGCAGGCGCTGGCCGCCGACGCCAAGAACACCACGTGGAACCCGCTGCACATCGTCAACAACGTCGCCGCCTCGATCACCGTGCTCAAGCCCGTCGGCTTCGAGAACGTCCAGGGCGTCGTGTCCAGCACGTACTACAAGGACCCGAACGACCCGACGTGGCAGGACGACGCGGAGATGAAGCTCTACAAGCAGAAGATGGAGCAGTACGCGCCGGGCGCCGACTCGAACGTGCCGTACCACACCTTCGGCTGGGCCGTGGCCAGCAGCTTCCACAAGGCCATGGAGGCGGCCGCCTGCCCGACCCGCGAGGGGCTGCGTGACTCCGTGCGCAACATGAAGGGGATCGCGGTCGACATGCTGCTGCCCGGCGTGACGATGGACACCGCGCAGGGCGACGGGTTCCCGATCGAGTCGATGCAGCTCATGGAGTTCAAGGGCGAGCGGTGGGAGCTGTTCGGCGAGGTGATCGACACCCGCAAGGAGTTCGGGCCCTTGACCAGCTGACCCGTCAGGTCGCGGCGACGATCCTGCCCGCCGCGACCAGCCGGTCGACCGCCTCGGAAACGGCCTCGAGCGCGGTGTGGCGGGGCCGGTGGCCCAGCAGCCGCGCGGCCTTCTCCATGCTGCAGTGCGGGCTGTGCGCGATGTGGTCGTACGTCACCCGGGCGTCGTCCTCCGAGACCGTGCCGCGCCACTGCTCCCACGGAAGGTACGCCAGCCGTGCCTCCCGCCCCCGCATGCGCACAGCGTAGACCTCCAGTGAGTGGGCCCGTGGTGAGCCGGTCACCGTCGCCGGGAGCGGCCCAGATACGCTCCTGATGTCCAGTTTCGGAGGTTGAGGCTTGTCGGGGGTTGTCGCGGCGTTCGTCGCCCTGGTGTCCGTTGCCGTGCTCGGTTACCTCGTCGGCTGGGGCGGGCTCCTGCGGGCCAGCGACGAACTGGTCCTGTCGCGGCTGGCGTTCTTCGTGGCGACGCCCGCGCTGATGTTCGCCACCGTGTCGCGGGCGGACCTGGGCTCGCTGTTCTCGCCGGTGCTGCTGACCCAGATCGTCGCTGTGGCGGGCGTGCAGCTCGCGTACGTGCTGGTGGCGCGGGCGGTCTGGCGCAGGGACCGGCGTGAGACGACGATCGGCGCGCTCGCCGCGTCCTACGTCAACGCGGGAAATCTGGGCATCCCCATCTCGATCTACGTGCTCGGCGACGGCGCGCTCGTCGCGCCCATCCTGCTCTTCCAGATCCTCGTGCTCACCCCGGTCTCGTTCCTCGTCCTCGACAAGGGCGCCAGGTCGGTCCGGGCGGTGCTGCTGCTCCCGCTGCGCAACCCCCTCACCGTCGCCTCGCTGCTCGGGCTGGCGTTAGCGCTGACCGGGATCTCGCTGCCGGTCACCTTCATGCGCCCGATCGAGCTGCTCGGCGGCGCGGCCGTGCCCGTCGCGCTGCTCGCCTACGGCCTCAGCCTGTACGGCTCCCAGCGCGCGTCCGCGGCCCCCGAGGGCGGCGGCATCGGGAAGGAGGTCTTCCTGGTGATCGTGCTCAAGGCGTTCATCCAGCCGGGCATCGCCTACCTGACCGCCCGCGTCGCCCTCGGGCTGGAGGGCGGTGACCTGCTGGCGGCCACCCTCTTCGCGGCTCTGCCCACGGCGCAGAACATCTACGTGTACGCGGTCACGTACGACACCGGGCGGCGGCTCGCCCGCAGCGCCGTGCTGCTGACCACGGGGCTGTCCATTCCGATCATGACGGCGATCGGCGCGGCGCTGGGCTGACCCGTCCACGGTCACCCGGGGGCAGGTTCACGCGGGACCGCAGCGCTCGCGCAGGGTCGCGACGCCGTCGCCGTCGAGTTCGTCGCAGCAGGCGGCGCGCCCGGTCATCGCCATCACCAGGGCCAGCGTGGTGCCGGAGACGAGCGGCCCGGAGCCGGTCGCGAAAGGACCGTCGGTCGCGGCCAGCCGCAGGCCGCCGATCCGCCCCTTGGCCAGGACGACGAGATCGGAGCCCTGGTAGTAGCGCGCCAGGCGGGTGAGCGTACCGATCGGGTGGTCGCGGCGGATGCCCAGCGGACGCCGGATGTCCTCGCCGTGCACGACCGTCTCGCCGAGTATCGCGATGGCGGGGAGCGGCGGCGAGGTCGTGCTCGTGACGGCGCGCCGGAAGCCGTCGAGCGTGTCCTCCGGGGTCGTGCCCAGGTGCTCGGCCAGCCGCATGGCCACCTGCTTGTCGAAGTCGAACCGGCAGCGGATCACGCCCGCCAGCCACCGCAGGGGAGTGAGGCTCGCGGAGGACGTGAGGTGGGCGAGCACCTCGCGCACGGTCAGCCCGGCGCACAACGACGGCGTCGCCCACTGCTCGGCGGTCAGATCCGCCAGGTCGGCCGCGAGGGCCGCCCGCTCGGCGTGGATCAGCGGCCAGACGTCTTTGCCCTGCGGACGGACCTGCTCTGTCATCTGGGGTGTTCTCCTGCTGTGGGTGCGGGTCTGCCGGAGACCGGCTCGTACGGAGAGAAGACTCCCGGACGCGGACGAAATCATCGCTTTCAGGAAATCTCGGGCCATCGCATGACTGCCACTCGGGGCAAAAGGGATTGTAGGTGTGAAACGCACATTTCACCGTCCGGCGTAGGGAGAACATTTACGTATATGCGTAAGATCGCTCTGGAGGGTGCCCGCCGGGGTTGTTACGGTTCTCGCGATACCGCGACTATCCAGGGGGTTTCATGGGCGAGTCCTCGACGGTCCCGCTGCACATGCGGCGGGTGGCGTTCGATCCAGCGCCGGAGCTGACGGTCGCGCGCGACGACGAGCGGGTCAAGCGCATCACGACGGCGTTCGGCGACGAAGCGTGGCTCGTGACCCGCTACGCGGACGTACGCGAGGTGCTGGGCGACTCCGAGCGGTTCAAGATCGCGCCGCAGGGCATCGCGCGGCTGCCCGGGTCGCCGAAGATGACCGAGGAGCAGCGGGCCAAGGTGCGCGCGGGCAACCTGCTCGGCGTCGACCCGCCCGAGCACACCCGGCTGCGCAGGATGCTCACCGCCGAGTTCACCATCCGCCGCATGCGCCGGCTCGAACCGCGGATCAAGCGCATCGTGGACGACCACCTCGACGCCATGGAGGCCGCCGGCGCGCCCGCCGACCTGGTGTCGTCGTTCGCGCTGCCGATCCCGTCGCTGGTGATCTGCGAGCTGCTCGGTGTCCCGTACGAGGACCGCGAGACCTTCCAGCACCGCACCAGCAGGATGCTGGACATGACGGTGCCGGGCGAGGAGCGGCTGCGCATGCAGTTCGAGCAGCGCGCCTACATGGAGCAGCTGGTCGCCCGCATCCAGGCCGACCCTGGCGAGGAACTGCTCGGCATGCTGGTCCGCGAGCACCCCGACGACCTGACAACCGACGAGCTCGTCGGCATCGGCGGTCTGCTGCTGTTCGCCGGGCACGAGACCACCTCCAACATGCTCTCCCTCGGCACGCTCGCCCTGCTGCGTCATCCCGACCAGCTCGACCTGCTGCGCAAGGAACCCGAGCGCATCGACGCCGCCGTCGAGGAGCTGCTGCGCTGGCTCAGCATCGTGCACTCCGGCACCACCAAGATCACGACGACCGAGGTCGAGATCGGCGGCCAGACCATAGGGCCGGACGAGCTGGTGATCTGCTCGCTGCCCTCCGCCAACCGCGACCCCGGGCTGATGTCCGACGCCGACACGTTCGACATCACGCGCGGCGCGCCCGGCCACCTCGCCTTCGGCCACGGCGTGCACCACTGCCTCGGCGCCCCGCTGGCCCGCATGGAGATGCGCATCGCCTTCCCCGCCCTGCTCCAGCGCTTCCCCGAGCTGCGCGTCGCCGACTCGGGCACGAACTTTCGCTCCTTCAGCGTCGTGTACGGCATGACCGCGCTGGAGGTCGCCTGGTAAGCGGGCCCTTCACCGGCCACAGGAAAATGTCGGCCCGGCCGGATACCGTGCAAGCGTCATGTCCCGGGACATCACGGCGCACGAGCTGATAGGCAGGGAGCACCCCGCCGGGCTGCTGCGTGCCGAGATCTCCAGGGCGATCGGCAGCCACGGCGGCTTGGTGCTGGTCACCGGCGAGGCGGGCATCGGCAAGACCGCGCTCGTCACCAGCGCGGCCGACGAGGCCAGGCGGCAGGGCGCGCTGGTCGTCGGCGGCGCCTGCTGGGATTCCGCCAGCGCGCCCGGCTACTGGCCGTGGGTTCAGGTCATCAGGGCGCTGCGGCGGGTCGCCGACCCGCAGGAGTGGGCGGCGGCCGAGGAGGCCGCGGGCGGCAGCCTGGCCACGCTGCTCGGCGAGGCGCAGGGCAGCCAGACCCCCGACGGCTTCCGGCTCTACGACGCGGTCACCTCCGCCCTGGTCGCGCTGACCCAGCGGCGCCCAGTGGTGATCGTCATCGACGACCTCCACGTGGCCGACCCGGCCTCGCTGCGGCTGCTGGAGTTCGCGGCGCAGCAGACGTGGTTCGAGCGGCTGCTGCTGATCGGCACCTACCGCGACGCCGAGGTCGAGCCGGTCGACCATCCGCTGCGCGACCTGCTGTCCCCGCTCGTCGCCAGGGCCACCACCATCACGCTGACCGGGCTCGACCTGGCGGGCGTCCAGTCGCTCATGGCCCGCACCGCCGGCCACGAGCCGCCGGCCGACCTGGCCGCGGAGGTCCACCTGCGCACCGGCGGCAACCCGTTCTTCGTCGAGCAGACCGCCCGGCTGTGGCGCAGCGGCGGCTCGGCCGGCGCCGTCGCGCCCGGCGTGCGCGACGCGCTGCTGCGCCGGCTGTCGCTGCTGCCCCGGACCGTGTCCGAGCTGCTGCCCGCCGCGGCCGTGCTCGGCAACGAGTTCCACCGCCAGGTGCTCGCCGCCGTCGTCGCCGCCCCCGTGGCCCACATCGACCGGCTGCTGGAGCTGGCCGTGGTGGCCAGGCTCGTGGTGACCAAGGGCGGCGGCGTGTTCGCTTTCGCCCACGACCTGGTGCGCGAGACGCTCTACGACTCGCTCGACGACCCGCGCGACCTGCACGGCGCGGTCGTCGCCGCCCTCGACGGCTCGCCCGGCCTGGCGGACAGGCTGCTCCCGAGCGACCGGGCGAGGCACGCCTGGCTCGCCGGCGACCGCGTCGACGCGGAGCGGGCGATCGACCTCACGCTCGCCGCCGCCCGCGAGGCGAGGAGCCGGCTGGCGGGCGAGGAGCAGCTCGGCCACCTGCGCCGGGCCTATGACCTGAGCGCCACAGCCGATCCGCGCAGGCGCACCATGATCGCCCTCGACCTGGGCGGAGAGCTCGCCCACCTCGGCGAGCGCGACGAGGCCCGGCGGCTCTTCGACGAGGCCGCCGCGCTCGCCCGCGGCCTCGACGGCCCCGAGCCGCTCGCCCGCGTCGCGCTCACGCTCCACGCCCACTACGGTCTCGACCAGGCCCTCGACCTGCTCAGAGCGGCACACGCCAGACTCGTCGGCGGCTCGGTGCCCGACGACCGGCTCGCCCTCGACCTGATCTTCCACCTCGCCTCCCACGCCAGGCAGGGCGGCGACGACGAGGCGCTGACGTTCAGCCTGTGGGCTCAGCACGACATCATCTGGGGCCCCGGCACGGCGGGTGAGCGGGTGGCTCTGACCGGCGAGCTGATCGGCGTGGCCCGGCGCACCAACGACTCCGAGCTCGAGCACTTCGCCACCGCACTGCGCTGGGTCGCCATGATCGAGCAGGGCGACCCCCGCTACCTCGACCATTTCCACGACTACGCCGCGCGCAGCCGGCGCAGCGGGCAGTCAAACCTCGCCATGACCGCCGACATCGACGCCGGCATCCTCGCGGCCCTCGCCGGCCGCTTCGCCGAAGCCGAGTCGCTGCTGCCCGAGATCCGGGCGGTGTCCCACCACGAGCACTTCACGTCCATGGTCAACCACCACCTCTGGGCGCTCCGGTCGCTGCAGGGCCGCGTCGCGGAGCAGCAGCAGGTGCTCCACGACCTCAGAGGCGGCGAGCACCCGTGCGTCGCGGTGCTGGAGGCACTGACCGCCCTGCAGGCCGGCGATCTCGACCTGGCGCTTCGCCACTACGCCGACGGTGAGCCGCGCGAGCGCATGGCCAGGCCGCTGTGGCTGCGCTTCCAGGCGCAGATCGCCGCGGCCACCCGCGACCCCGAGCTGTGCGCGCAGGCCAGGGCCTCGCTGGAGCCGCACCGGGGGCGATGGGCCGTGTCGCTGTTCGGCTGGGACATCAGCGGGCCCTACGATCTCTGGCTGGCCATGGTCGACGCCGCGGAAGGGCGGTGGGTCGCCGCCGTCGAGGGGTTCACGGGAGCCTGGCGCTCCGCCGACCTGATGCAGGCGCGGCCATGGTCGGTTCTCGCCCGCGCCCGCCTGGCCGAGACCCTCCTGGCACGGGGCGCGCCCGGCGACGCGAACGCCGCCGGCGACCTGCTCGGTGCGGTGCGCGAGGAGGCCGCCGAGCTGGGCATGCACCACGTCCTCGACCCCGCCGACCCCGCGGGCCACCCGGCCGCCGCAACCGGCACCCCGAGATCGCCGCACCACGCCTGGCCGACCGGCGACCACGGTCGACGTGCCGCCCACCCACCCGGAAACGCCATGAAGCCGGCCATCGCCGTGGAGCCCGAAGGCGTCACGGCGGCCGGTGCGGACGGCGGGGAGTTCAGGAAGGAAGGGGCGGTCTGGTCGCTGCGTTTCGCGGGGCGGGCCGCCCACGTGCCCGACGCCAAGGGCCTGCGCGACCTGCACACGCTGCTGAGCCGCCCCGGCGACGACGTGCCCGCCGTGCACCTGCTCGACCCGGAGGGCGGCGAGGTCGTGGTGGCGGCCCGCCGGATGGGCGGCGACGACGTGCTCGACGAAGCGGCCAAGATCAGTTACCGCCGCCGCCTGGCCCAGCTCGACGAGGAGATCGACCGCGCTGTCGAGCTGGGCGACGACCGGCGGGCGGCCGAGTCCGACCGGGAGCGAGCCGCGTTGCTGGAGGAGTTGCGGGCCGCGGCCGGTCTGGGCGGGCGCACGCGGCGGCTGGGCGACGAGGCGGAGCGGGCTCGCAAGACCGTCACCGCACGGATCCGCGACACGCTGCGCAAGCTCGACCACGCCCACCCTGAGCTGGCCGCCCACCTGCGCGCCACCGTCTCGACGGGCTCCACCTGCCGCTACCAACCGCACGACGCCATCCCGTGGCGCCTCTGAACACCACCCCCGGCCGCGACGATCGGCGGGAAGGTTCCGGGCGCGGATAGGCCGTGGCAAGGAGCGCCTTGACGTGCAGACCGAGCCGCATACCGCCCTTGTTCACGCCGGTTCGTGATCGTACGATCACAGCATGTGCTCGCGGTGAAGGGAGAACACCGAGATGGGCAAGCACAAGGACCCCAGCAGCCCCAAAGATCAGCCGTTCAAGGCCGACCCCAGCAAGGCCACGCCCGACGGCCACCGCAAACCGAAGGGGAAGCACACGGACGACAAGGGCAAGGGCGGCAAGAACTAGTGGAGGCCGTCGCCCGGCACGTCGAGCGTCTGGTCGAGCACGTCGGCGGCTTCGACGACATCCAGGGTTTCGTCCTCGATGCGATCCGCGCCGTGCCTCGCCATCTGTTCATTCCTGATGTGGCGCTGGCCGCGCCCGGCGATTCCGAGCAGCCGTTCGTCATCGACCGCGAGGCCGACCCCGGCACCTGGTGGGACACGGTCTACTCCCACTGTCCCATCGTCACTCAGCTCGACGACGGTGCCACCGGCATCAGGGCGGGGGCGGGTGAATACACCTCCTCATCGTCCGCGCCGAGCACGGTCGCGCATCTGCTGCAGCTTCTCGATCCGGAGCCGGACGACAGGGTGCTGGAGGTGGGTGCCGGCACGGGCTGGACCGCGGCGCTGCTCGCTCACCTGACCGGTCCGTACGGCAGCGTGACGACGATCGAAATCGACGAGGTCGTGGCGGAACGTGCGGCCAAGAATCTCGCCGCGGCCGACGCGCACGCGCGTGTGGTCACCGGAGAGGGGGCGAACGGCTTCCCGGAGGGGGCGCCCTTCAATCGGGTCCACGTCACCTGTGGCGTGCGCACGATTCCCTACCCGTGGATCGAGCAGTGCCGCCCGGGAGGGGTCATTGTCGCCCCCTACTGCCCGGGATTCGGCGACGACCATGCGCTGCGGCTGGTGAGGAGGCCGGACGGCACCGCGACGGGCCGTTTTCCCGGTCACGCCTCCTACATGATGATGCGCTCCCAGCGGCCGGCGCCGTGCGCCGCCGATGACGGCAGTGGTCTGAGCCGCCCCACGGAGGTGCACCCGCGGACCATCGGGCTCGCACCGCCCGGCGCGGATCTGGCCATGGCGGCCATCACCGGCCTGTATGCGCACGTCTCCCGTGAGGAGCACAGATTCCTGACGTACGTGGTCGACCCGGCCGATCCCGGCCGGTGGGCGGTCGCCGTCCATCGGCGCGGCGAAGCCGAGCACACCGTCTACCAGCTGGGCGACCGCCCGCTGTGGGATGAGGTGACCGAGGCCTACTTCCGGTGGGTCGGCTGGGGCGAGCCAGGACGCGATCGGTTCGGGATGACGGTGACCCGGGACGGGCAGCACATCTGGCTGGACTCCCCCGATCACGTGATCGGGGGATAGAATGCCCGGACCCTCCTGGATCGGGCCTGCTCCGTGGTCACCCATTCTGATCGTCAGGTGCGATACTGCCGTGGTGGTACGCCGCACCGGCCCTGTTCCGGTTTCCGCCGTGATCGCCGTACTCGACGTGACCACCGCACGTACGCCCAACGCGTCGTAGGAAGAGCCCTTCGCACCCGGCCGTACCCGCTTACTTGCGGTTGTAGAGCCGCATCGTCAGCGTGCCGAACACGGCGATGAGCAGCACGGACGCCACCAGGACCCATGTGAGCTCTCCCAGGTCGGGCGTGCCCGCCATCAGCGACCGTACGGACGCCACCAGGTGGGTGATCGGGTTGGCGTTCACGAACACCTGCAGCCATTCCGGCATCGTGGCCGGCTGGACGTACACGTTGCTCAGGAAGGTCAGCGGCATCAACACCAGCATGCTGATCCCCATCACCGACTTCTCGCTGCGCAGCATCAGCCCGAACATCGTCCAGATCCACGAGAACGCGAACGAGAAGGCGAGCAGCAGCAGGATCCCGCCCACCACTCCGGCGAGACCGCCCTGCGGGCGGAAGCCGAGCACCAGCCCCACCAGAAGGATGACCGTCGAGGCCATCGTGTAGCGCAGGATGTCGCCCAGCAGATAACCGATCATGGTGGACGGGCGCCAGATGGGCAGGGTGCGGAAGCGGTCGAAGACGCCCTTCTCGATGTCCTTGTTGACCTCCACGCCGGTGTACATGGTGATCATCACGACGCTGGTCACCATGATGCCCGGCAGCAGGTACTGCAGATATTCAGTAGGGGAGCCGGCCAGCGCGCCGCCGAACAGGTAGGTGAACATCAGCGTCATCATGAGCGGGAACGCGGTCACGTCGAACAGCTGCTCGGGCACGTGTTTGATCTTCAGCATGGCCCGCCAGCCGAACGTCATGGACGCCGACCACGCGCTCGGCCGCGGCGGTTTCGCCCCCGGAGCCAGTACGGTGCCGAGGACCTCGGACGCGGGCGCGTAGGTGGTGGTGGTCTCGGTGGCGGTGCTCATGCTGCCTCCTCGGTGGCGGGGTGGTCGGTGAGGGCGAGGAAGACCTCGTCCAGGCTGGGCTGGCCGAGGGAGAAGTCGTCGACGACGATGCCGGTCTCGGCGAGGCGGGCGAGGGCGCGCGAGGCCTGCTCGGCGGCGGCCGCCTCGCGTCCGTTTCCAGCGCTGCGTCCAGTGATGCGTGCTGTGAGCGCCACCGGGTCCGCGTCGAGGTAGACGGTCGCGTCCAGCGCCTCGGCCAGCACACGCTCGGCGTCGGGCCGGGTGGCCGGGTCGCGCAGCCTTACGTGGACCGCGCCCGCGCCGACGGAGGACTTCAGCTCTCCTGGCGTGCCCTCGGCGATGAGCTTGCCCTGGTCGATGACCGCGATGCGGTTCGCCAGCCGGTCGGCCTCCTCCAGGTATTGCGTGGTGAGCAGCACGGTGGTGCCGTGGGCGACGACGATGCGGACGATGTCCCAGACCTGGTTGCGGCTGCGCGGGTCGAGGCCGGTCGTGGGCTCGTCGAGGAAGAGCAGCTCGGGTGTGTTGAGGATGCTGGCGGCGATGTCGATGCGCCGCCGCATGCCACCGGAGTACGTCTTGACCTGCCGTCCTGCGGCCTCCGTCAACCCGAAGGCCTCCAGCAGTTGCGCCGCCCGCTCCTTGGCGGCCGGTTTGCGGTGGCCGAGGAGGCGGCCGAGCAGGATCAGGTTTTCTGCGCCGGTCATCTCCTCGTCAACGGAGGCGTACTGGCCGGTCAGGCTCACCCGGCTGCGTACGGCGTCGGCCTCGCGCACCACGTCGTGCCCGAACACGGTCGCCTCACCGCCGTCGGGTCGCAGCAGCGTGGCCAGCATGCGTACCGCCGTGGTCTTGCCCGCGCCGTTGGGGCCCAGCACGCCGTACACGGCGCCGGCCGGCACCGCGAGGTCGAGGCCGTCCACGGCGCGCGTGTCGCCGAAGACCTTGACCAGGCCGGAGGTCTGTATCGCCAGATCAGCCATGGTGTTCCTTTCTTGCTGTGTTCACGAGACGTACGGCTGGTCGCGCCTGCCCTGGCGCAGGGTCCTGCCCCACCAGGTGAGCTGGTCGAGCATGGCTCCGACGGCCCGGAGGCGGTCGTCGGTGTCACGCGGCACCCGGTCGTCGAAGTCGCCGCCGAGCAGATCGAGACCTACCCAGTCGCGCATGGTCACCGCGTGGAGGGCGCAGAAGACCGTGCGGAGCTGCTCGACGGCGTAGAGGCCGGCGGAGCCCGAGCCGTAGGACACGAACCCGACCGGCTTGGCCTGCCACTCGTCGTAGGCGAAGTCGATCGCCTGTTTGAGCGGGGCGGGGAAGCTGCGGTTGTACTCGGGGGTGACGACGACGAACGCGTCCGCGGCGCCGATGGCGTCGGCGAAGCGGCACATGGCGGGCGTCGCCTGCGCCGGATAGCGCGCGGGGAACGCGTAGCCGGCCAGGTCGAGCACTTCGACGGCGAGCTCCTCGCGGCGGCGGGCCCGCTGGGCGAACCAGTGGGCGACCGCGTCGCAGACGCGGCCCGCCCGGGTGCTGCCGATGATGACCGCGACCCGCAGCGGGGTGCTCGCCATGGTGCCGTCTCCTTGCCGCGCCCTGTCCTTCACCCTTCAGGCGCTAGGCGGGCCGCTAGATCGGATCTAGCGGGGCGGGCACGGCCCGGCGGAGCCGGCAACGGCGACGTCAGCCGGCGGGCCTGATGGTGTAGCCGACCCCGCGCACGGTGTGGATCATCGGCTGGCGCCGGGCGTCGACCTTGCGGCGCAAGTACGAGATGTACAGCTCGACGACGTTCCCCTGGCCGCCGAAGTCGTAAGCCCACACCCGGTTGAGGATCCGCGCCTTGCTGAGCACCCGCCCGGGATGGTGCATGAGGAGCCTGAGCAGCTCGAACTCGGTGGGCGACAGTTTGATCTCCACGCCTGCCCGTCGTACCTCGCGGGTTCTCTGGTCGAGCGTGAGGTCGCCGACCACGAGCGCGGGCCGGCTTACGGCCTCCGACTGCACGTGCATGCTCGTGACGATGGCGGCCGTGGATGAGAGTTCGATGATGACGCTTTGGGAATCCGCTGTGAAACCGGTCGTGTCGCGGGTGGTCCGCTTGCCGGCGCGGTTGACCGGGGCACGGTCCGCCGTACTGCCCCGAAATGAGGTTTCAGAGTCGCTGCGTGACGTTCTAGTGTGGCGTCGTGACCACTCAAGTGATCTTGCTGAATGGTGGGTCCAGTTCGGGGAAGTCCGGCATCGTCCGATGCCTGCAGGCGATCCTTCCGGGCCCGTGGCTGGCTCTCGGCGTCGACACCATGGTCGACGCGATGCCCGCTTCCCTGCGGGCGTCGGAGTCCGGGATCGCGTTTGCTCCGGACGGTGCTGTGAACGTCGGACCGGACTTCATGGCTCTGGACGCGGCGTGGACGGAGGGGGTCGCCGCCATGGCCCGTGCGGGTGCCCGGATCGTCATCGACGACGTCTTCCTCGGTGGAGCGGCATCTCAGGAGCGATGGCGGAAGGCTCTCGCCGGGCTGGACGTGTTGTGGGTGGGCGTCAGGTGCGAGAGCGCGGTCGCGGTCGGCCGCGAGATCGCCAGGGGAGACCGGCCCCAGGGAATGGCCGCTCTGCAGGCGGAGGTGGTCCACCAGGGCGTGACCTATGACCTGGAGGTCGACACCACCCGCACCGAGTCCCTGGACTGCGCGCGGATCATCGCTGCCCGCGTCGGCTGAACAGGGCGCCTGAAAAGGGCACCGCCGACGACCTCGCCGCGGCGGCCGGTCGGGAGGTTCCAGGCCGCGGCGGGCGGCCCTAGGGAGACACGGATAGCCCCAGAGTGATCGAGTTGTTACTCATAGTTACTATGGGTCGGGTTGGTGCACGTATGCAGCGTGCAGCCGCGGATCACTCCAGGGGGCTGAAATGACCGATGACACCCGGGCCGAGAAGATAGAGATCGACGCTGAGGAGACGGCGGTGGGCGGCGAGGCCACGCTGCTGCACTCCCAGGACGACCCGGCGGCCTCGGCGGCGGTCGACGAGGCGGTGGCGTCAGAGCTGCTGGAAGACGCCTCCGCCCGCACCGCGGCCGAGGCCAGGCGGGAGAGCGAGAGCCAGATCGCCGCACTCGCCGCTCACGATCAGGAGCGCGTACGCGGGCTCCAGCGCGACCTGAGCGCCATGGGCGCGGCGGTCTGGCCGGTGGCCAGGTGGTGGGGTTTCGAGATCCACCTCAACGAGAGCGCGGCGCTGCTGGCCTCCGAGATCGCGCAACCGGCCGGGGAGATCTCGGGCGCGGTGCTGGGCTCCTGGCTCGCCCGGATCGTCGAGCGCTCGGTGCGGGACAAAGCCGTCTGGATCGCCTCGGCCGCCCGGCCGTACGGGGTGCGGCTGGTCTCGCCGTGGACCGCGCCCGCCATGCTCGTCCCCGCCCGCGAGGATGACAGGCCCGGCGGCGACGCCCAGCTCTACTGGGCGATGCACGAGCCGGAGGAGGGGTGGAGCGACGACCAGCCGTTCGTCGACCACTTCAGCGTGTCGGGGCCGGCCCTCGCGGAGTTCCAGGACCGCCTCTACCTGGCGCACCGCGGCGGCGACGGCGACTCCAGCCTGTGGTGGACGGTCTACGACGCCGAGGAGGGCTGGAGCGAGGACCAGCGGTTCCCCGACCACTTCAGCGACGCGGGGCCGGCGCTGGCCGCGTACGACGGGGAGCTCCACTGCGTGCACCGGGGCAGCGGTGACGACGCGTCGTTGTGGTGGACCCGCTGGGACGGCACCCGCTGGACCCCCGACCAGAAGCTGCCCGACCACGCCGGCTCCGCCGCTCCCGCGCTGGCCGCGTACGACGGGGAGCTCCACTGCGTGCACCGGGGCAGCGGTGACGACGCGTCGTTGTGGTGGACGCGGTGGGACGGGTCCGCATGGAGTCCCGGCAGGCGGCTGCCCGGCCACTCCAGCCGGTCGAACCCGGCGCTGGCCGTCTACCAGGGCCACCTCTACTGCGTGCACCGCGGGGCCGGCGAGGACTCGTCGTTGTGGTGGACGCGCTGGGACGGCGCCGAGTGGAGCCCTGACCAGAAGCTGCCCCGCCACCACGCCGCGGAGGGCCCGTCGCTGACCGTCTACAAGGACCGGCTCTACTGCGTGCACCGCGGGGACGCCGACCAGAGCCTCTGGTGGACCAGTTTCAACGGCTCCGGCTGGAGCATCGACCAGCGGCTGCCCGGCCACGACAGCGGCGATGCCCCGGCCGTCATCGCCTACCGCGACAAGAACGCCACCCGCGACCAGCTCATGTGCGTGCACAGGGGTCGTCGCTGAAACGCCGGGTGCCGGCCCGAGCCGGCACCCGGTGCGCGGGTCACCACCCCGCGAGCTGCTCCAGGAACCACTCGACCAGGGTCGGGGACACGCTGCTGTGCGCCGAGTTGCCGAGGTCGCAGCAGAACGCGTCCAGGAACGTCTCGTCCTTGGGCAGGTCGCTGAGGTCGCGGTAGAGCTCGGCCGGCCACTGGAAGGGGTCACTGGCCAGGGCGACCGCGCTGACCACGGGGACGAAGCAGCCGGCGCGCAGGGCGTTGTCGATCGGCAGGCCCATCGCGTCGGCGACCCGGCCCCACGAGTCGAGCGTGCCGCCCGGAGCGCCGTCGAACGCGGCCACGTGGCTGGTGGCGCTCGTCCACACCGGCCCGCCGAACCGTACCGTGCCGACGTTCTGCAGCTCGCCCATGTCCGGCTGGATCCTGGCGGTGAGCTGCAGGGAGTCGTGGCGCAGGTCGTAGACCGGCGTGCCCGGTGGCAGGACGGGGCCAGTGCCGTTGCCGATGCCGTTGGCCAGGCCCAGCTTGTACGGGCGCATCGGGAACCAGCCGACCCGGCGCAGGTCGTCGAGGAAGTCGGTGCGCAGCGTGCTGGCGGTGGTGACCGGGCCCGAGTAGGTCTCGTTCTCGACCCAGGCCCACAGCAGCTGCTGCGCGGCCGGGCTGCGGATCAGGTCGGCCTGGCCCGGCCCGTCGGAGGCCGGCTGGATCGACTCGTGCAGGTAGGCCAGCTGCTGGAGGACCAGCGGGATCCAGGCGCCGAGGTGCGGTGTGTCGTAGGAGAAGTACTTGTCCGTCTGGTGGTCGAGGCGCTCGCTCTCCATGCGCGCCAGCGCGTACCTGGTGATCATGCCGCCCATGCTGACGCCGCCGACGACCAGCGGATCGTCGCCTCGCCGCTCCTCGATGGCGCGCAGGACGCAGGTGACGGCCACGGCGGCGTTGGCCTGGATGTAGGTGTGCCGCTCGTCGAAGCCGAGCAGCACCACGTCGATGCCCATCATCCTGAGCTGGTCGAGGAACCCGGGGACGTTCTCCTGGTAGGGGGCGTTGAGGTGCAGCCAGAGTGCGTCGAGGTCGCTCGGCCCGTGGTTGAAGCCGTCGGCGATGATCAGCGGCCGCGACAGCGCCGTGTGCCCCTCCGCCAGGTGCACGGCGGCCCGGCCGGTGGCTGTGTGACCTTGGTACGGCTTGTCGCCCACCAGGTCCCAGACGAGGTCGGCCCTGGGCGCCTGGCCGTCGCGCGCAGGCGGCGTGGCGAACCAGACTCCCTGACGCCCGAGCGCGTCCGCGATGCGCTGGACCTGGTCAGCGGAGAGAGTGCCCTCGATCCCCTGTGCCTTGGTCTCGACGTCGATTCTCGGTTCCTGGGACATGTGCTCGATCCTCTCGCTCAAAGCGAAGCCCGCTGGGGCCACTGGCCTCACCCTACGGTCACTCTTGGTGATATATCGAGCACATAAGGTAGTGGCGCGACTTATCCGTAGCTCCCCGGGTTTCACCTCCTCCAGCGGGGTAAGCGCACTGCTGAGGCCGGAGCCGGGCACATGTGCGGCGACGGCCGCCAAGCACTGTCGGCGAGGAGCCGCGATGTCACTCATCGATCCGGAATGCGTCCGTCAACTGCTGGACTCGCGCCATCAGGACGCCACGCTCGTCTACGTCCGCGGCGACTGCGTCGTGCTCCCGGCCGCCGAGGTGGACGACGCCCACCGGGGCCTGGTCATCGCCAGCCGCGACGAGGTGGCGGCCCAGTTCCCTGAGGGCGGCCCGACCGACCAGACGTTGGAGGCCGTCGCGACCCGGCTGGACAACATCGTCAGAGACCTGGGCGCCTGACGCCGACATGCCCGCCCGCCTCCCAGGAAGCGGACGGGCTCCGGGAGGCGGACGGGCACCGGGCAGCGGGCACGGCGCGCCGGATCATTCGCACAGGGCTCGGTCCAGTGCGGTCTCGATGTTCTTGACGGTCTTCATGTCGGAGGGGAGCGCGGTGGTGGCGATGGTGGCCGCCCGCCCGTCCTCGGTCGCGGCGTTGCTCGTGGCGTAGCCGGGGGCGGAGCCGCCGTGCGACCAGGCGACGCCGCCGCAGCTCAGCTTGAAGGTGGCGATGCCGAGCCCGTAGCGGGCCTTGCCCGTGGTGTCGAACTGCGGGGCGGCGACGGTCTTCTTCATCTGCTTGAGTTGCTCAGGCTTGAGCAGCCTGCCGTCCAGCAGCGCGAGCATGAACCGGTTGAGGTCGCTCGGCGTGGAGATCAGCTGGCCGGCGGCCCAGGCCATGGACGGGTCCATCGTGGACACGTCGGTGTACGGCTCCCCGGGCTTCGTCCGCCAGTAGCCCTTGGGGTGCGGCCCGCGGATCTTCTGGTCGCCCAGGCCCGGCCAGTACGTCTTCTTCAGGCCCAGCGGCCTGATGACGCGCTGGGTGATCTCCTCGCCGATGGGACGGCCGGTGACCTTCTGGACGACGAGTCCGGCGAGCACGTAGCCGGTGTTGCTGTAGCTCCAGCGGCCGACGGGCGTGCCCTTCTGCGTCTTGGCCGCCTCGACCAGCTCGTACGGCTCGTAGTGGCGGTGCTGGATGGCGAAGTAGTCCTTGAGCAGCACGCCGTCGTAGTCAGGCAGGCCGGCGGTGTGCTGGAGCAACTGGCGTACCGTGATCTTCCTGCCGTCGCCGGCCTTGCCGCGGAGCAGCTTGGGCAGGTACTTCTCGACCTTCGCGTCCAGCTCGACCTTGCCCTCGCCGGCCAGCTGGAGGACGACCACGGCAGTGAACATCTTGGTGTTGCTGGCGATGCGCACCCGGCCGTCCACGGGCACCTTGGCCTCGGTCTTCAGGTCGGCCACGCCCGCGGTGTAGTGCCGGGTGCGCCCGTCCTGCCCGCGGACCGCCGCCAGGGCGGCGGGGAACCCGCCGTCGGTGACCAGCGCGTCGAGCCTGCGCTGCAGGGCCGGTGACGGCTCGGCCGCGCTCGCCGGGGCGGCCGCCAGCGTGCCGGCCAGCGCCAGCCCGGCCAGTCCCGCCAGCGTACGCTGGGTGGTGACGCGCAGATCGATCATGGGGAACGCCTCCTGCTCACGGCTCTCTGTGATGCCCTCAAGCATGTCGGCCAGCCGGTCCCTTGCTCGATCCCACGTGCTGGAGTCCGGTGGTACAGCTGGCACTACGCGGAGTGCCGCGCACCGCTCTCGAGGTAGTGCAGGACGGCGGCCACCCGGCGGTCCGTGCGGTCGGTGGGCGCCAGGTCGAGCTTGGCGAAGATGCTGCGGATGTGCTTGTGCACGGCGCCGCCGGTGACGAAGAGCCGCTCGGCGATGGCGGCGTTGCCCAGACCTTCGGCCATCAGCGCCAGCACGTCGCGCTCGCGAGGGCTGAGCCGTTCCAGCCGGTTGTCGGGGCGGGTGCGGGTGAGGAGCTGCGCGACGACCTCCGGATCGATCGCCGTGCCGCCGTCCGCCACCCGGTGCAGCGCGCTCAGGAACTCCTGCACCCGCCCCACCCGCTCCTTCAGCATGTAGCCCAGCCGGGAGCTGCCGTGGGCGAGCAGGTCGGTGGCGAATGCCTGCTCGACGTACGCGGACAACACGAGCACCGCCAGGCCAGGCTGCCGGCGCCTGGCCTCGACGGCGGCCCTGATGCCCTCGTCCGTGTGGGTGGGCGGCATCCGCACGTCGACGATGGCCGTGTCGGGTCTGTGGGTGTCCACCGCCTCCAGGAAACCGTCGGGGTCGGCCGTGGTGGCCACGACGTCGAGCGCCTCGGCGCGCAACAGCAGCGCGAGGCCCTCGCGCAGCAACGGGTCATCCTCGGCGATCACAATCCGCATGGCAAACTCACCTTCAGGGTGGTCGGTCCACCTGGGGGGCTGGTCAGCGCAAACGTTCCGTCGTGCGCTTCTGTACGGTGACGGATCCCGGCGAGGCCGGACCCGGATCGTTCCCCGGCTCCGCCGCGGCCGTCGTCGACGATTCTCAACCAGAGCCGGTCGTCCCGCTGGCGGACGGTGACGGTGGCGCGCCCCGCCCCGCTGTGCCTGGCGACGTTGTTCAGCGCCTCGGCCACCACGAAATAGGCCGTGGCCTCGACGGACACGGCGCACCGGCGGGGGAGGTCGGCGTCGATCCCACAGGGCACCGGGCTGGCCGCGGCCAGCCCCGTCAGTGCGTCGGACAGGCTGCGGTCTTCGAGCACCGGCGGCAGGATGCTGCGCACGACTCCGCGCAACTCGGCGAGCGCCTGCTCGGCGGCGCCCTGCGCGTTCTCCAGCATGGCCTCGGCGGTCGCCGGGTCGCGGGCCACCGCGCGGCGGGCCGCGCCGAGCATGACGGTGACGGCGACGATCCTGTTCTGGGTGCCGTCGTGCAGCAGTCGTTCGATCCGCCGCAGTTCGGCGGCGTGCGCGTCCACCGCCGCCGCGCGGGTCGCGGTGAGCTGGGCGACCCGCAGCGCCAGGTCGACCCCCGGGCCGGTGGCCAGCAGCAGGCGGCCCGGCCACGCCTGTAACCGCGGGATGACCGGGACGAGCAGCAGGGTGAGGACGATCCACCCCAGGCCCATCAGGACGATCACGAAGGTGTCGGGAAGGTCGTTCACCTCCATCAAGCCCATGCCGGGGCCGCCGGTTTCGCCCGGCGGCAGGAGCTGCCACCACAGGGGATAGGTGATGTCACGCGCGGCGTAGAGCGGAAGGGAGATGCCGATCAGGCCGAGCACCAGACCGAAGCTCCCGTGCGTGAGCGCCCAGGCCAGCTCGCGCCGGGTGACCGGCTGCTTGAGAGCGGCCCGCATCCCGGACGGCAGCGGATCGGGGGTGATGATCTCCGGGCCCCAGCGGGACAGCCGCGCCCGCTCGCGGTTGGCGATGGCCCGCAGCACCCGCAGCGCGGTGGGCAACGCGAGGAGGCCGACGCCGACCGGGCAGGCCAGCGCGCTGACGATCACCCCCAGCAGGGCGACCAGCGCCAGCACCGCCGTGCCGAACCCGCCGGCCAGATGTTCGAGCCCGTCGAGGGTGGCGCGGCCGCGAACGATGGGGTCCCATGGACGGAGCGGCTTCTCACCCCCTGTGGGGTCGTTGCCCGGCATCCCCGCACCTCCCGTTCAGACGATAGGCCATCGTCACAGGGCCGGTGGAGATCGCCGGGGAAGAGTACAGCCTGCTGTACCCCCGGTATCTCGGTGGCGGGATCGCCGATGACGGCGACGCTCCGTAGCTTCGACGGCATGACGACCACGACGAGTGAGGAGCACACCATGACCGACTCCGGCATCGCCGCCCGCGGCAGGATGACCCGGCCCGTTCTCTGGTTGCTGCTGGGCGTCAGCGCCGTGTGCAACATGGTGACGTCCACGATCGGCATCAACCCGCTCATCGGGATCGGCTTCGGCCTGCTCACGCTGGCGCTGGGAGGCGGGTTGATCGCCCAGCACCGCAAGGGCCGCCGGTGACGGATCACGGGGCGCCGGCACCCCGGGTGGTGCGTACGGGCTGGCTCCGCCGGGGGAGGAGGTTCCCTCTGCGGAGGGAACCCCCCGGCGGCCCGTCGCCGACAGGCTGATGGGCATGAAACGAACCATTGCACTCGCCACCCCGATCGCCGCTCTCGCCCTGCTGGCCACCCCCGCAGGGGCCGCCTCGGAGGTCACGGCCCCCGAGGCGCCCGCGTACTCGTTGCGCGGCAGCGCCTCGGGGACGCTGCCCGAGTCGTTCGGCCAGTGGGCGGGGGAGAAGGTGCGCTTCACCATCGACGCCAGGAGTGACGGGGCCAAGACGCGGGGCACCTTCGACGTGTTCCACGCGGGCATGCCCGGCAAGCCGACCGTGGGCGACTTCCAGGGCAAGATCAGTTGCCTGGTCGCGGGCGACGGCATCGCGGTCGCCACCGGCGTCATCACCAAGGGTTACGTCAACGTCGGCGACAAGCCGACCACGGAGGTGCGCGGCAAGAAGGTCTCCTTCACCGTGCACGACAAGGGGCGCCACGACACCATGTTCTGGATGTGGGAGTTCCTGGGCGCGCCGGTCAACGACTGCCAGGGCACGGCGCCGATGTTCGAACCGTCGAAGAGCAGTTTCAAGGTCAAGGGCTGAGTGGTCCACTGAATCACCCCCGAACCGGTCTATGTGCGTGGTCCGATGGCCGCCTAGCCTCGGCCGTATGACGATGACGAGAAGGTCGGGAACGGTCCTGACGACCCTGGACCACCAGCTTCCGCCGTTCATCCCGCAGGGCGCGGAGATGATGACGGCGAAGGTCGAGTTGCCGCCGGGTGACCCGGGCACGCCGCCGCACCGGCACTCCGGGCCGGTCTTCGGCTACATGCTCGAAGGCGAAATGATCTTCGAGCTGGAGGGGGAGCCGGAACGGGTGATCAGAGCGGGTGAGGCGTTCTGGGAGCCCGGCGGCGACGTGATCCACTACCAGGCGGCCAACAACCTGAAGGACGCCTGGAGCCGGTTCGTGGTGGTGATGGCCGGCGTGCCGGGTGAGCCGATGCTCACCCTCGTGGACGAACGCGAGCTCGCGGCCCGCCGCGACCGCCGCGCGCCCAGGCCCGCGCAGGCATGATCATGCACGTCTTCCTGGCGGGCGCCACCGGCGTGCTCGGCTGCCACATCGTGCCGCGGCTGCTCGCCGCGGGCCACCGGGTCACGGCGCTGACCAGGGGCCGGCGACCGGTGCCTGACGGCGCCACCGCCGTGCGCGGCGACGTCCGCGACGCGCGCGGCCTCGCCCTGGCGGTCCGCGAGGCCGCCCCCGACGTGGTCATGCACCAGCTGACCGACCTGAGCGGCGGCGACCCCGCCGCGAACGCCGACCTCCGCAAGCTCGGCACCCGCAACATGGTCGACGCCGCGCTGGCCGCCGGCGTGCGCCGCATCGTGGCGCAGAGCATCGCCTGGATGTACGAACCCGGTGACGCCCCCGCGGCGGAGCAGACCCCGCTCGACGTCAACGCCGAGGGCCTGCGGCGGGTCAGCGTCGACGGTGTGGTGGCGCTGGAGGACACGGTCCGCGAGTTGCCCGAATGGGTAGTGCTGAGATACGGCCTGCTGTACGGCCCCGGCACCTTCTACGAGCCCGGCGGGTCGATGGCCGGGCAGGCCCGGCAGGGCGCTCTCGTGGCGGGCCGCGACGTCAGCAGCTTCGTCGAGACCGGCGACGCCGCGACGGCCGCCGTACAGGCACTCGACTGGCCGACCGGGGCGGTGAACGTCTGCGACGACCAGCCCGCGCCCGCCGCCGACTGGCTGCCCGCCTTCTGCCAGGCCGTCGGCGCCCCGCCGCCGCCCCGCTCGGACGCTCCGAGGAATCCGGCGGCGCGCGGCGCGGACAACCACTACGCCCGCAAGCACCTGGGCTGGGCGCCCGCCTATCCCTCATGGCGCGACGGCTTTGCCCAGGTGATCTCCCGAACGCACTGATCGGACCACGGGGTCACGGTCGAACCGGCCGCGTGACCCCGGTCCGGCCACGTGGCTCCCCCGGACACCTCGGAGCGCACGCGAGTTGCCGGGCCACACCCGAACGGCCGCCCCGATGGCGTCGGGCGGGCGCGGTGGGCTGGTTACGCCGACCGGGCGGTGAGCGCGCAGAGGGCCTCCAGGGCGCGGCGCCAGTCATGCCGGGGCGGGGCAGCGTAGCCGATGAGCAGCGCGGCGGGCCGGTCGCCGGACGGCTCGTACCAGTAGCCGGCCGCGTGCAGGCCCTGGAGACGGACACCTGCGCGCCGCCCGGCCTCGATCAGCCGCCGTTCCTGCTCGGCCGAGGGGAGGGGCAGCAGCGCGTGCAGCCCCGCGGCCACTCCCGGCAGCGGTGACGGGAGCCGTTGCGCCAGCTCCGTGCGGCGTCGCCGGTAGACCAGGCGCGAGCGGCGGATGTGCCGGTCGTACTCGCCCCGCTCGATCAGGTCGGCGAAGGCCAGTTGCGTCACGGACGGAACCGACGCCCCGGTGTCCTCGACGGCCCTGATCACCGGCTCGCGCAGCGACCGGGGCACGACCAGCCAGCCGAGCCGCATCCCCGGAGCCAGCGCCTTGCTGGCACTGCCCGCGTAGACCACCCGGTCGGGCGCCAGCGCCTGCAGGGCCCCGACCGGGTGGTGGTCGTAGCGGAACTCCCCGTCGTAGTCGTCCTCGATCAGGTAGCCGCCGGCGTGCCGCGCCCAGCCGACGAACGCCACCCGCCGCTCGGGCGCCAGCACCACGCCCAGCGGATGCTGGTGTGCGGGGGTGAGCAGCGCGGCCGCGCATCGTACGGGCAGTCCAGCCGGGTCGGCGCCGCCCGCGTCGACGGCGAGCGGCACCGTCTCCAGCCCCGCGGCCCGCACCAGCTCGCGGTGGCGCGGGAGCCCGGGGTCCTCGGTGGCGATCCGCGTGCCCCCGAGGCCGCGCAGGGCCCGGGCGAGCAGGGCCAGTCCGGAGGAGAACCCGCCGACCACGATCACGGAGTCGGCGTCGGCCCGCACGCCACGGGCCCGCCCCGCGTAACCGGCGATCGCCTGCCGCAGCACCGTCAGCCCGGCCGGGTCGCCGTAGTCCAGGTCGTGGGAGGGCGCGGTGGCCAGCGCCCGGCGCACGGCCGACGCCCACGCCGTACGCGGGAACGAGCCGACGTCGGGCCGGCCGGGACGCAGATCCACCGACCAGAACCCGCCGCCGGGCTCGGCTGCATGGCCCCTCCCAGCGCCGGCGACCGCCTTCTCGCCCGGTTCCGCGGTCGGCGTGGGGGGCGTCGCGACCGAGGTGCCCGACCCCGGCGCACCGGTCAGCCAGCCCTCGGCGATCAGCTGGGTGTAGGCCTGGACGACGGTGCCCCGCGAGATGCCCAGATCGGCCGCGAGGCTCCGGCTGCCCGGCAACCGGGTGCCGGGCGGCAGCCGGCCGGACCGCACCCCGTCGCGCAGCGCCGACTCCAGCGACCGCCCGAGCGCGCCCGGCCCGCGAGGCCCCTCACGAGGCCCGTCGGGATGCACGTCGAGATGCAGGTCGAGCCCGCCGGGCTGCTTCGACACGCCGCCTCCATGTCCCTACCACGCCACGTGAACGACGTGATGGATGGTACGCGCCGCCGTCACGGGCGGAACACGGCCCTGACGCAGCCTTCCTGCTTGGTCTTGAACAGCTCGTAGCCCCTGGGCCCGTCCTCCAGCCGCATGGGGTGGGTGAGCAGGGGCGAGGCGTCGATCTCGCCCTTGCTCATCCGGTCGAGGATCATCGGGATGTAGCGGTGGCCGTGCTGCTGGCCGCCGCGGAGCGTCAGGCCCTTGTTCATGACCGCGCCCATCGGGAACTTGTCGACCACGCCGAGGTAGACGCCCAGCACGGAGACGATGCCGCCCTTGCGGCAGGCGTGGATGGCCTGGCGCAACGAGATCCCGCGGTCGGTCTGCAGGCGCAGGGCGTGCTTGACCCGGTCGTAGGCGTACTGGGCGCCGGTGCCGTGGCTCTCCATGCCGACGGCCTCGATGCACACGTCGGGCCCGCGTCCGCCGGTCAGCTCCTTGAGCGCCTCCGGCACGTCGGCCTCGCCGTAGTTCAGGATCTCCGCGCCCATCTCGGCGGCCATGGCCAGCCGCTCGGGGAACCGGTCGATGACGATCACCCGGTCGGCCCCCATGCGCAGGGACGCCAGGGCCGCCATCTGGCCGACGCCGCCGCAGCCCCACACCGCGACCACGTCACCGGGCCCCACCTCGCCGAGGTCGGCGCCCATCCACCCGGTGGGTACGGCGTCCGAGGCGAACACGGCGCTCGCGTCCGGCACGTTCTCCGGCACGGGGAAGGCGTTGACGTCCGCGTACGGTACGCGTACGTATTCGGCGTGGCTGCCCGCGAAGCCGCCCAGCGCGTGGGAGTAGCCGAAGATGCCCGCCGAGGCGTGCCCGTTCGCCGTCTCCAGGAAGCCGGGGTTGGGGTTGGAGTTGTCGCACAACGACCACAACCCCTCCTTGCAGTAGTGGCAGCGCCCGCAGCCGATGATCGAGCACACCGTCACCCGTTCGCCGACGCGCCGCTCGCGCACGTCGGGGCCGGTCTCGACCACCTCGCCGACGAACTCGTGCCCGAGCACGTCACCGGCCATCATCGTGGGCACGTAGCCGTCCAGCAGGTGCAGGTCGGACCCGCACGTGGAGCTCGCGGTGACCTTGACGACGGCGTCCTGCCGGTTGAGCAGCCCGGGATCAGGGACGTCCTCGACCGAGACCTCGTTCACGCCCGTCCAGCACAGCGCCCTCATCGTGCGCCCTTTCTCGTGAGATGCCGGAACGCCGGCGCGCCCACGCGGCCGAGCGCGGTGCGGTGGCCCTCGGGTTGCCGGTCGACCAGGAGCACCTCCCCGGTTTCGAGCAGCTGCTTCAGCTTTCGTACGCGGTCGCGCGTCTCCCCGTCGGCCTCGCGTACCGCGATCTCGCTGCCCCGGCCGCCGGGGGCGGGCCCGATGCGGATCTCGTGCCGTTCGGCGAGGCGCGCCAGTTCGTCGGGCCGGTCGGGCCCGGTCAGCAGGGCCGGGTCCGTCTCGACCGTGACGGCGAACCATCCGTCCGGGTTGGGCGGCGCGGAACGTGCCGCGCGCACGATCACGATCCCGGCCACCGCCGCCGCTCCGGCCAGGAGCACGGCCGTGCGGCTCCTGCGCCGCGAAGGGCTACGGGCGGGCAGTTTCGCGTGGGCCAGGGCGGCCCGTTGTCTGCTGGACGCTTTCATGCTCCGCGGCTGCCCGGGGCCGCCCCCGGCAAACCGGCCTGGCTGACGGACCTGATCGGCAGCACTGGCTGGTCACGGGTCCACGTGTCAGCGTATATCGTACTCATAAATGGGTATGCTATACGCAACGAAGCCGTGGTCGCCGGTGAGATCCGTCGAATGCGGCGGTGAGCGGCCCCCGCTACGGTGAGCACATGCGCGTTGAGCAGGGGAGCGGCGCACCGGAGGTCCGGTCGGCGCCGGAGTGGCGCCCCGGTGGGAGGAGAAGGCGATGACCGGCGGCAGCCGCAAGGGGTCAGGGCCGCCCACGGGCGCCGAATGGCTCTGGGGAGATCGACAGCGTGCCCCACGGGGCCCCAGGCCGGTGCTGCGCCTCGACCGGATCGTGGCCGAGGCGATCGCCATCGCCGACGAGGAAGGGCTGGCCGCCCTGTCCATGCAGCGGCTCGCCGCCCGGCTCGGCTCGGGCACCATGTCGCTCTACCGCCACGTCTCCACGAAGGACGACCTCGTCAGCCTGATGCTGGACACCGCGATCGGCCCTCCCGCGGAGGAGCCGGCCGAGCCCGGGCACTGGCGGGCCGCGATCGAGCGGTGGGCGCGCGACACCCGCGACATCTTCCTGCGCCACCCGTGGGCGCTCGCGCTGGTGACGACCCCGCGCGTGCTGGGGCCGAACGAGACCGCCCACCTCGAGAGCGCCATAGCCGCCATGTCGGGCGCCGGCCTGTCACCCCGCGACGTGCTGAACTCCGTGCTCCTCGTCAACGGCTATGTCCGCGGCGCCGTCCAGCCGTCCGTCGACCACCAGGCCTCCTCCTTCGGCCACGAGCTGATCAGGCGGGCGCAGGACCGTTTCCCCCACCTGAACGCCGTGCTGAGCCACCTCGCCGACCAGGGCAAACCGGTCGACGGGTTCGAGTTCGGCCTGCACCGCGTGCTCGACGGCATCGAGGTCTATCTCGAACGAGGGTGACGGCCCCGCGCGTGGCGTCTCATGAGGACGACCGGACCCCGTCGAGCACGATCCGGGTGAGCTTGATGACCAGCGTGCACGACACGGGCGGCGCCTCGAAACCGGCGTCCGCGTCCTTCAGCTCCAGCTTTCCGCTGGAGAGGCCGACGGTCACGTAGTGCGCGTCGTTCTTCCTGCTGTTCGTGGCCCGCCGCAGCTCCACGGAGTTCTGGCAGGACTTGGAGACCTTGTAGTCGGACCTGGAGTTGAGCACGTACAGGCCGTTCATGGTGAGCCGCCGGTTCCTGACCTCCGCGGTCGACTCACCGCCGGTCTGGCGCTCGTGGAAGGCCAAGCCGGAGGAGAGCGTGAGCTTCTGGTTCTTCGCCTTGTTCGCCAGCTCCAGGTCGCAGCTGTACGGGCCGGAGTAGCGCACGTCGACGAGCTTGTACGAACCGCCGATCGCGGCCAGCAGGTCGTCCTTGCGCGCGCACGGGTCCTTGCCCATGATGCCCGCCGCCCGGCCCTTCCTCGGCGGCAGCTTGAGGATCTTGTCCATGACCGCGCCGAGATACTGCTTGGCGGCGGCGCAGCGCTGCGGCCACTCCTGGCTCTCCTTGCCGCGCGGTGGGGTCTTCAACAGGTCGAGGGCGAGCGCGCTGCCCTCCACGCCCTCATAAGGCACCTTGTAGTGGCAGCTGCGATGGCTCGCGCTGTCGGTGGAATATTCCTCGCGGTAAATCGTGCGCCCGTCGAGCTCCTCCTGCTCGGCGTCTTCCGCGTCCTTCTGCTCGAAGTGCGCGTGCAGATCGATTTTGAAGCTGTAAACGCTCTTGGCAGCATCGGAGTATCCGGTCAGGTACTGGCATTCGGTGATGCCGGTCCCGCGCACGGTGAGCTGCTCAGGGCCGTACTTCTTCACCATGGAGTGCGGCACGAGCTCGCACGGGTCGGCCGCCCGCACCCGCTTGAAGTGCGCGAACAGGGGGCCGTCTCCGGCGAGGGGGTCGTTCTCCGGCTGGAGGGGCTCCTCGCTCGGGCTCTGCTCCCGGGTCTGGGCCGGGGGGTCGTCACCCGGCCGCTCCGCCTTCCGCTGGGAGCCGAGATCGAGCGCACCGCAGCCGCTCAATACAACGGTGGAGCCGAGCACGGCGGCAAGTGTTCGGACACCTTTACTGTAAAATTTCGAATTATTTGGAAATGTTGCCGAATTCATAGCGGGACGTCACGGTACAGCAAAGGAGTTCCGCACCCCAAACCGGCCGCGGGTCCGGGCCGGGCGCGGCCCGGAGAGCGGAGAAGGGGCGCGCCGAGGCGGTGATCATTTCGGTCCTGGACGATCGTGTATGGTCCCGGATCGGCGAAGAGAGCGAAACGCATGCCCCGTATCCGGGCAATGGCGGTGTGTCGCCCGCTCGCTCCGAAATATGGTGTTTGAGGCCGCCTACGTGGCAGGATTGCCTGGGGGCGGCCCGGGGTGATGTGCCGAATTAGGAGCATATATGTCGACTGCTCGCCAGATGAGCGATCCGACCGATATTCCTGACAGGGATTCTCTGCAGCCTGGGCCCACGGCGCTGCGCATATTGGTGGGGACACAGTTGCGCCGGCTGCGGGAGTCGCGAAAGATCAGCCGCGAAAAGGCGGGATATACCATCCGCGGCTCCCATTCGAAGATCAGCCGGATGGAGGGCGGGCGCAGCAGTTTCAAGCTGCGCGACGTGGCCGACCTGCTCACCCTGTACGGCGTGGCCGACGACACCGAACGCCAGGCTCTGCTCGTCCTGGCCGAGCAGGCCAACGCGCCGGGCTGGTGGCAGGACTACCGCGACATGATCCCCGACTGGTTCGAGGCCTACCTCGGGCTGGAGCAGGACGCGGCGCTGATCCGTACGCACGAGATCCAGTTCGTCCCCGGCCTGCTGCAGACCGAGGACTACGCCCGCGCCGTCTTCGTCCAGGGCCACAAGGACGAGCCCGCCGAGCTGATCGAGCACCGCGTCGAGATGCGGATGCGCCGCCAGCGCATCCTGTCCGAGCCCGCGTCGCACAAGCTGTGGGTGGTCCTTGACGAGGCGGCGCTGCACCGCCGCGTCGGCGGCGGGACGGTCATGCGCGACCAGCTCCGCCACCTCCTGGAGCAGGCCGAGCTGCCGCACGTTACCGTGCAGGTGGTCCCGTTCACCTTCGAGGGCGTGGCCGGCGGCGTCGGCCCCGTCACCATCCTGCGGTTCGCCCAGGCGGAGCTGGACGACGTGGTCTACCTCGAACACCTTGCCGGCGCGCAGTATCTCACCAAGGAGTCCGAGGTCCGCCCCTACCAGCACCTGATGAACGAGCTCAGCGTGCAGGCGCCGCCGCCGTCGGCGACCCCGGAGATCCTGCGTCAGATCATGGCCACGATGTAGCTTCTGTGCGGCTCGCTGTGGGGCTTATCGGGCGGCTCACCTCTTGCGGGCCACGCCGCACAGCGCGTCGACCTCTTCCAGCGGGGCGAGCGGGTCGGGGTCGGGACGCCACAGCGGCAGGGACACGACGCCGGGTTCGACGAGGTCCATGCCGTCGAAGAACGCGGCGAACTGCTCGGGGGTGCGCAGGTTGTAGGGGACGCCGCCGCCCGAGTTGTAGTCGTCCTGGGCCTGGTCGAGCGCCTCGCCGGTGACCAGGTTGACGCCGTCCCACAGGGCGAGGTAGCTGCCGGACGGCAGGGCGTCGACCAACTCCCGCACGATGTCGTGGGCGCCCTCCTCGTCGGTGACGTAGCCGACGATGCCCATCAGCATGAGCGCGACGGGCCGGTCGAGGTCGAGTGTCCTGGCGGCGGCGGGGATGATCGCGCCGGGGTCGCGCAGGTCGGCGTGGACGTAGTCGGTGGCGCCTTCCGGCGTGCCGACCAGGAGGGCGCGGGCGTGTGCGAGCACCAGGGGGTCGTTGTCGACGTAGACGACGCGGCAGGACGGATCGGCCCGCTGGGCGACCTCGTGGGTGTTGTCCACCGTGGGCAGCCCGGTGCCGATGTCGAGGAACTGACGCACGCCCGCCTCGTTGACCAGATGGCGCACGATGCGGGCGAGCAGGTGCCGGGACAGGCGGGCGATGTGCACGATATCGGGGAACGTCTGGCTGAACTGGTCGCCGGCCACGCGGTCGATGTCGTAATAGTCCTTGCCGCCGAGCCAGTAGTTCCACATCCGGGCGGCGTGCGGCACGGACGCGTCGATGCCGGACGCGGGCACGTGACCGGTGGGAGGGGGTTCACCTGTCATGAGGGCTGTCTCCTTCCGGAGGGCCTGCGGGAGTCTCAACCTAGCGTCCCGTCCGCTCCGAAAGTAGATCATGCACGGAATCGCGGCGCCGCCGGACACGGCCGGCGCCGTACGATCCTCTCGCCGCCGGTCAGTCGGTGGGGACCGGTTCGCCGTTGCTCAGGCTGGTGAACAGGCGCTCCCACCGCGGCATCACGACCTGCGGCGTGTACGCGTGGGCGACCTCGGCGGCGGCGGCGCCCAGCCGCCGGCGCAGCGCGTGGTCGCTCATCACCCGCCTGAGCGCCTCCGACAGTGCCTCGATGTCGCGCGGCGGCACCAGCACGCCGTCCACGTCATGCGTCAGCACGTCACCGGGGCCCGTCGGGCAGTCGAAGGCGACGATCGGCAGGGCGTGACCCATCGCCTCGATCATCGCCATCGGCAGGCCCTCGATCCGCGAGCTCAGCGCGTAGACCGACGCCTTCGACAGCTCCTCGTGGATGCGGTCGCTGCGGCCCATCAGCCGGATCCGGTCACCCAGGTCGAGGTCGTCGAGCCGCTGCTGCAGCCGGTCCTTGGACGGGCCCGTGCCGAAGATGCGCAGCCGCCAGTCGGGGAACTCGGGCGCGATCGCGGCGTAGGCCTTGATGAGCATGTCGAAGCCCTTCTGGGGCACCAGCCGGCCGACGGCGATCACCACCGGACGGGTCAGATCGGAGTGCTTGCGGCCCTCCATGTCAACCGCGTTCGGGATGCGCACGACCGGGGTGCCGGGCAGCAGCGGCCGGTATTCCTTGACGCTGGTCTCCGTCAGCACCGTGACCGCGTCGAAACGGTCGTAGTGCTTGGAGATCTGGTCGCGTACCGCCGGATGGTAGGAGCCCAGGTTCATGTGCTCCTGCGCGACCCTGATCACCTTGCGCGAGCCGCGGCGCGCGGAGATGAGGTTGAGCGCGGGCCGGGTGGTGACCAGGATGCCGCCCTGCAGCTCGGACACGTAGTCGATGACCGCGCCCTCCACCCGCTCCGTGAAGTATTCGGCGGCGAACTCGCCGTACGGCACGATCTTGCCGCGGGCACGCCGCCACACCTTGCGGGCCAGCGAGTCGGAGGCGACGCCGTCACGCTGGTCCACCAGGGCCCACACCCGCACCCGCTCGTCGATGGCGAACTGCGGACTGCTCCGCCGGCGTACGACGCTGACGATCTCGACGTCGTGACCCGCCTCGGCCATCGCGTTGGCCTGGTTGACCACCGTCCGGATGGTCCCGCCCATGCCGTACGCGTGCAGCAGCATGTATCGGATCTTCACGGTAGGTACTCCCACGTCCGGCACATGGCGTGCAACACCTCAGGAATCTCCTCCGGCTCGGGCAGGTCGCGTCCCTTCTGCACGGTGCC
The DNA here is from genome assembly GCF_004349015.1 of Nonomuraea diastatica. Lineage (NCBI taxonomy): Bacteria > Bacillati > Actinomycetota > Actinomycetes > Streptosporangiales > Streptosporangiaceae > Nonomuraea > Nonomuraea diastatica. The sequence goes on along the minus strand of NZ_SMKP01000003.1, from coordinate 88,782 downwards.
CGAACGGATCTTGTCCTTCCAGTCGCCGAGCCCCTTGGTCACCACGTCGGGCGTGCCGTAGGAGAGCAGCTCGGGCGCCCATGCGATGCCGAGGAACTCGCAGATCAGGCGGCTGATCTTCTCCGGCTCGGCGGTCAGCTCCTCGTAGCGCACGGTCAGGCCGGGCAGCGCCTTCCTGGCACGCTCCACCGCCTTCATGTACCGCAACGCGTCGGCCGCCGCTTCGTCCGGCGTGCGTTTGCCGGGACTGGCTTCGTACCAGGACGTCGCGATCGAGGCGGGGTGGCGCAGCAGGAACACGAACCGGGCATCCGGCCAGCACGCGGCGAGCCGATCGTAGGCGAAGGCGTTGGCCGGCGTCTTGTCCACGATGTACCGCTTCCCGCTGCGTACGAGCTCGCGGTGGAGCACCCGATCCCACAGCAGGTGCTCGATGTCTGCGCGGTTGTGCCCGAGCGCCTCCATCGCCTTCTCGGCCAGGGTCGTGCCGAAGTCCACGCTCAACCGGCGTACGTGCAGCTCGTGGGGGGCGTGCAGGTCCGGGTGCGCGTTGAGCATCGACCGCAACAACGTCGAGCCGGACCGGACGGGGGAGATCACGAACACCGGGGCCTCGAGCAGGCGATCGCGGGGATCGGACGGCGGCCTGAAAGAAGTGTCGGGGACGGCCTTTCTGGGCCGCTCGACGACCTTCTTCGCATTCTCCGCTTTCCCTACCCGTTCGATCCGGAATCCTGCGTACTTGGCCAGCGCGCTGTTGAACGTACGCTGCCACATCATGGTGGGCGAGGTTACCTGCCCTTTCTGTGGATTACCTGAAAATCATCGCCGAACTCGATCGTGGCTGATGAACACGCCATCTCACGGCAAGAAATGACCAAGTGTCACGCCAAGAACACGCGATGCAAACCGTATGGAGGGGAAACATCACGGCTATTACCCGTGCCCATTTCGCCGTCGTTCCCGCGGGTGCCTCCCGGGTTGGGTAGATGCTCAAGCATGAAAGAGCACACGGTGCACTGAGCGTGCCATGGGAGCCATCGAGCGGGCCGCACGAGAGCTGCGGCGCAAGGCCGAGCTGACCCCCGCCCACCGCGACCGCCACGTCGACCTCCTGCGCGCCGTCGCGATCGCGGCCGTGGTGACCGGGCACTGGCTGGTGCTCTCGGTCAGCTACAACGACGGCCTGCACGGGGTCAACGTCCTGGACGTCGTGCCGTGGACCCGGCCGCTGACCTGGCTGTTCCAGGTCATGCCGATCTTCTTCCTGGTCGGCGGCTACGCCAACGCCGCCTCGCTCGCCGCCCACCGCCGGGATGGCGGCGGCGCCACCGGGTGGACGCTGCGCCGTACCGACCGGCTGGTGCGGCCCACCACGATGTTGCTGGCGGTGCTCACGGCCGCCGGCCTGGCCGCCGGGGTCGCGGGGGTGGGTCCCGAGCTGGTCGGCATGGGGGTCTGGCTGGCGGGGATCCCCCTGTGGTTCCTGGTGGCGTACCTGTCGGCGGTGGTCCTGACGCCGGTGATGCACGCGCTGCACCGCAGGTACGGGCTGGCCGTGCCCATCGTGCTGGCCGCCCTCGTCGCGGCGGGAGACGTGGGGCGGCTGGTGCCGTGGATCCCGTACGACGGGGAGGGCAACTACCTGTTCGCCTGGCTGGCGGTGCACCAGCTCGGCTTCGCCTGGCAGGACGGGCGCCTGCCGGCCCGCCCGGCCGTCGCGCTGCCCCTGGCCCTGTCCGGGCTGGCCGCCCTGGTGGGGCTCACGGTGTTCGGCCCCTATCCGATCAGCATGGTCGGCGTGGCGGGGCAGGAGGTCCAGAACACGTCCCCGCCCACGCTGGCCCTGCTGGCACTGGCCACCGCCCAGACCGGCGTCGCGCTGCTCCTCCACGGGCCCGCCAACCGGTGGCTGCAGGGGGTACGGCAGTGGACGGCGGTCGTCGCGGTCAACTCGGTGATCATGACCCTGTTCCTGTGGCACATGACCGCCGCCGTGCTCGGCGTCCTGGCGCTCTACCCCACCGGGCTGCTGCCCCAGGCCGCCCCCGGATCCCTTCCGTGGTTGCTGCTGCGCATCCCCTGGCTCGCCGCGCTCGCACTCATCCTCGGCCTGCTCGTCGCGGTGTTCGGGCCCGTGGAGCGGCGCAGCGGTCCCCGCGCGTCGCCGGGGCGCGGCGCCGCCTTCCTGGCCGTGGCCGGGATGGCCGCCGTCGTGGGCGGCCTCCTCGCCGTCGCCCTGGCCGGCCCCGGCCATCACGGGCCCGCCGGGTTCCCCACGGCGGCCCTGATCGGCTATTTCGCCGGGGCCGTGCTCCTGCGGCTCATGAGAAGCGGTTTCCCTGGCGGCGACGACGACCTCTCGGCCCGGCCTGCTGACGGCCCGGCCTGCTGACGGCCCGGCCTGCTGACGGTCCGGGCCGCTGACGGTCCGGACCGTCGACGGTCCAGGGGCCGTGACCGCGCTTCCCGCGACCACCGCCGTCACCCTGGAGCCGGAACGGTGACGGCTCGCGTGGGACGGTCAGACCTCTTCGGCCACCCCCAGGTACATCACCCTGGAGCTGGAGGGGTTGAAGGCGATCGCGGTGACCCGGTCGTAGGCGTTGTGGTGGGTGGTGACGCGGTCGCGCCAGGAGTCGTACCTGTAGATGTCGGTGCCGAGCGAGGACCATCCGGTTCCCCACACGAAATAGAGCACGCCCGGGTCCGTCGGGTGGGCGGCGAGCAGCGGACCGTTGGGGATCGTGATGCCGTCGCCCTGGTCCACGACGGGGGTGAAGCGGCGGCCTCCGTCCCACGAGCGGTAGATGTGCCGGCCGCCGGACGGCGCGCCCGCCTCCAGCTCGGAGATGTCGAGCCCCATCACGTACACGACGTTCGGCGCGGCAGGGGAGATCGCGGCGCTGAACACGTTGATCTTCGTGCCGGTCGCGCTCAGTCCCTTCGACGTGGTCCACGTACGACCGCCGTTGAAGGTGACGCGGGCCCCGGTGCCCGACGCTCCCAGCACCACGTGGTTGAGGTTGTGCGGGTCGAACACCGCCGTGTAGACGCTGCGCAGTTCGTCCTTCTCCCAGGCGGGCACGCCGACGGGTCGCCACGTGCGGCCGCCGTCGCGCGACTCGTGCAGCTGCCCGTCGGCGTCGGCCACCCGCAGGTGGTCGCCGTGGCGGCGGTCGGTGCCGAGCCCGGCCAGCCTGCCGGCCGGCGAGGTGAGCGGCGTGACCCCGTCGGGCGTGGCGAGCGAGACATGGCCGCCGCGGTCCCACGCGTAGGCCCGGCCGCCGCGGGCCGCGGACAGCTCGACGTTCGAGCCCGCCACCTCGCCCACCGGTTCCCACGTGCAGCCGGCGTCGGACGAGCGCGACAGCTGGTTGTTGGCCAAGGAGAGCAAGGTGTCGGGGCGGTCGAGCGTGACAAGGCCGCGGGTGTAGACGACCGGTTCCAGCGTCTTGCTGGTCGGTGTGATGGTCTTGCCTTCGTCCAGCGTGTACGTCACCGTGCCGTCGCCGGTGACCGTCTCGCAGGAGGGCTGATGCCAGCGGCCGAAACCGTCAGCGGCCGCCGGCGTCGCGGCCGACATGACCGCGAGCGCGGCCGTCAACCCGATGGCGAAAACCTTCTTCAAAGCTGCCTCCCTGGCAGGCATGGGTGCGGAACAACAGAGGTCCATGTCCGTCCTACCGGGAGCGGACCGCCGAGGCCAGCTCGGCGGTTGGCAGCTTTGCGACATTTCATGAATATGACATGCTTGCGGATCGTGAACCCGCATGACAACGCACTCGCGGCGGTCGGCGTCGACGCCGAGGACGAGCGAATATACCGTGACCTGCTGCGCCGCCCGCGCGCGGCCCTGCACGAGCTGGCCGCGCACACCGGGCGCACCACGGTGGCACTGCGCCGCGCGCTCGCCCGGCTGGAGGCGCTGGGTCTGGTCAGCCGGATGGCGGGGCGCCCGGTCCGGTTCCTGGCGACCCGGCCGGACGTGGCGGTGTCCGCCCTCATCTCGCGCAGGGAGGAAGGGCTGGCGCAGGCGCGGCTGGCGGCGCTCGCGATGCTCGCCGAGACCCCGCGCACGGAGAACCACTCGCCCGAGGAGCTCGTCGAGGTCGTCCAGGGCCGGGCGGCCGTGGTCCAGCGGTTCACCCAGCTGCAGCAGACCGCGACCGGGGAGGTCCTGGTGCTGGACCGGCCGCCGTACGCGCAGGATCCCAGCGAGCAGAACGTCGCCGAGATGGAGCGCCTCGCACGCGGCCTGCAGGTCCGCGGCATCTACGACGCCTCGGCCCTGGAGATCCCCGGCAAGCTGCGCCTCGCCCAGGAGTCGGTGGCCGCAGGCGAGCAGGCCAGGGTCAGCCCCGAGGTGCCGATGAAGCTGGCCATCGCCGACCGGCGGATCGCGATCCTGCCGCTGAGCACCGACGAGTCCGCCCACGCCGACAGCGCGGTCATCGTGCACTCCTCGACGCTGCTCGACGCGCTGGTCGCCCTGTTCGAGGTGTTGTGGAGGTCGGCGCTGCCGCTGCCGGCCAGACCGCTCGACGCGCCGTCCGGCGGCCCGGCCGGCCTTCCCGACCCTGAGCTGTTCGCGCTGCTGGCGGCCGGGCTCAAGGACGAGGCCGTGGCGCGCCAGCTCGGCGTGAGCCTGCGTACGGTGCACCGGCGGGTCAGCGAGATGATGGAGCGGCTCGGCGCGCGCACCCGGTTCCAGGCCGGGCTGCTCGCCGCCCGGCGCGGCTGGTGGGGCGAGGACGGTTCCGGGCACGGCTAGAGCCGCCGCTCGCCTTCCGGGCTCGGGCGGTTGCGGCGGGTTCCGGGCTCTAGGCGGTTATGGCGGGTTCCGGGCTCGGGCGGTTGCGGCGGGTTCCGGGCTCTAGGCGGTTATGGCGGGTTCCGGGCTCGGGCGGTTGCGGCGGGTTCTGGGCTCTAGGCGGTTATGGCGGGTTCCGGGCTCGGGCGGTTGCGGCGGGTTCTGGGCTCGGGCGGTTATGGCGAGCGCCGCCTTGACGGCCTGCTCGTGCCAGCCCGTGGAGCCGATGCCGGCGAAGATGTCCGCGGCCTGCCGCAAGCAGCCGATGCTCTCCTCGTCTTCGAGATGCCCGAGCGCGAGGAGGATGCGGCCCTCGATCAGCCTGTCCCCCACCTGGCGGGCGATCCGCAACGCCTGGTGCAGGTCGGCGGCGGCCGCGACCAGCTCTCCACAGCCGAGCCGCGCTTCGCCCAGCGCGTGCAGCGCGTACGCCTGGCCCACCAGGTCGTTCAGGTCGATGGTCATGGCCAGTGCCTGCTCGCCGTCCCTGACGGCCTCGGCGTGCAGGCCCTGGCGGCGGCGCACCTCCGCCCTGCGCTTGAGCAGCTGGGCCTCGCCCAGGGCCCGTCTCGTGCTGATGGCCAGCGCGCGATCCAGCAGCCGCGCGGCCTCCTCCAGCCGGCCTTCGAGCATGTGCACGTGGGAGAGGAAGCCCAGTCCGTGAGCCAGCGCCATGGCGTCGCCGACCTGCTCGAACAACTCCAGCGCGCGTTCGATCTCCGCCTTGCCCCTGCAGAGGTCGCCCTGGGTGAGATGGACGGTGCCGAGGTGGCGGAGCACGATGGCCTGGCTGGGCACGTCCGCGAGCTGCTCGAAGAGGCCGAGCGCCGCGCACAGGAACTCGGTGGCCTGCGGCAGCCGCCGGAGGGCGAGGTTGAGCGCGCCGATGGAGTAGAGCATGGCGGCCTGGCCCGGCAGGTGGGAGGCGGCGCGGCAGGCATCGAAGGCCTTGGCCGCCACCGCGTGCCAGTCCGCGAAATAGGCACGAGACTCGAACAGGTGCACATAACTGGCCACGAGGTCGCGGCTCAGGTCAGCGAGCCCCAGCTCGGCGCACTGCGACACCGCGGCGACGAGAGTCAGCCGCTCGCTCTCCAGCCACGCCAGCGGGTCGCTCAGCACCACCGCCAGGGCCGCCTCGTCGGGCAACCAGCGCGGCTCGTCGCCGCGCGGAACCCTGCTGTACCGGTGGCCGAAACGCAAGTCGCGTGCCCTCTCCGCCAGGCCGAGCAGCCCGCTGAAAGCCCGGCGCAGCGCGGCCCGCGCTGCGCCGGGCGGCCCTCCGTCCTCGGCCTGCTCCCGGGCGAACAGGCGGATCAGATCGTGGAAGCGGTAACGCGGCTGGCCGGCCCCGTCGCTCCCGAGCGGCTGCAGCAACTGGGCGTCGACCAGCTGTTCGAGCAGCTGTTCCGCGTCCTCGACCGACGTGTCCAGCAGCGCCGCCGCCAGCCAGGGCGCGAACCCGCACGGAGTCTCCACCATCGCGAGCCAGCGGAAGGCCAGGGCGGCGCGCTCCGACAGCTCGCGGCAGGACAACTCGATGCTTGCCCTGACCTCGAAGTCGCCCCGGCTGAGCTGGTCCAGCCGGTCGTGCTCGTCGGCCAGCCGCTCGGCCATCTCGGCGAGCGACCACTGCGGCCGCACCGTCAGCTTCGCCGCCGCGATGCGCAGCGGAAGCGGCGACCTGTCGCACAGTTTCGCCAGCCGGGTCGCCGCCTCCTGCTCGGCCGACACCCGCTCGGCCCCCACCACACGTTCGAGCAGCTCGACCGACTCCTGCTCGGTCAGGACGTCCAACGGCACCTGCAGCGCGCCGTGGCTCACGGTCAGCCCCTCCAAGCGGCGCCGTGAGGTGACGATCACGCAGCAGCCCGGCGTGCCAGGCAGCAGCGGGCGCACCTGCGCGGCCGACTCGGCGTTGTCCAGCAGGACCAGCACCTGCTTGCCGTCCAGGGTGCTGCGGAACAGCGCGGTCCGCTCCTCCAGCGCGGGCGGAACCGCCTTCCCCGGCACCCCGAGCGCGCGCAGGAGACGCTCCAGGACGGCCGACGGCTCCGCCGACCTCCTGTCGCGGTCGTAGCCGTGCAGGTTCGTGAACAACTGACCGTCAGGGAACCGGCTGGCCACCTCGTGAGCCCACCGCAGGGCGAGCGAGGTCTTGCCCACCCCCGCGGCGCCGCTGATCACGGCCACCGGCAGGCCGTCCCGGTCCGGCCGCGTCAACCGGTCGAGCATCCGGATCAGCGGCGTACGGCCCACGAACGCGGACACAGCGGGCGGCAACTGCGCCGGACGTACCGTAACCGCCAGAGGCGGCTGGTCAGCCTGACCGCCGGACGTGCCGGGTTGCGCGGTCGATGTGCCGGGCTGCGTGGCGGTCATGCCGGGTGGTGTGGCCGGCGTGCGGGGCTGCGTGGTGGGCGTGCCGGGTTGCGCGGCCGACGTGCTGGGTTGCGCGGTGGACCTGCCGAATGGCGCGGCCGACGTGCCTGGCGGCGCGACGGCCAAGCCGGGTGGACCGGATGGGGTGGTGAACGTGCCGGGCGACGTGGCGGATGGGGCGGTGGACGTGCTGGGCGGTGGCGCGGGTTTGTCCACGTGCGCTGTGCCGGCAGGGGACGGCCCTGCCAGGATCGCCTGTTGAAGGTCCCGCAGGGCCTGCCCCGGCTCCAGGCCGAGCTCATCCAGCAGATGCCTGCGCCCCTGCCGGTAATTTTCCAGCGCGTCGGCCTGCCGTCCCGAGCGCCACAACGCCAGCATCAGCCGCTCGCGCAGCCCTTCGCGCAGCGGGTGCTCCTCCACCAGCCCGGCCAGCCGGGCGACGGCCTCGCGGGGACGGCCGCAGGCCAGCTCCGCGTCGGCCCACTCCTCGGCGATGTCGAGCCGGGCGTTCTCCAGGCCGCGCGCAGCGGCGGCGATCTCGGTGGAGTCGATCTCGGCCAGCACCGGGCCGCGCCACAGGTCGAGCGCCCGTGCCAGCGCGGCCGACGCCTCCTCCGGCCGGCTCGCCCGCCGAGCGGCGGCGGCCTGCTGCCGCGCCTCGTGCGCGTCCAGCCATACGCCGTCGGTGAGCAGGCGGTAGCCGACCTGCTCGGTGACGATCAGCTCCGCGTCCCGGCCCGCGGCCTTGACCGCCTTCCGCAACGTGTGCACGTGGATCGCGACCTGGTTGCGCGCCGACCCGGGCAGGCGGTCTCCCCAGATCGCCGTCACCAGCCGGTCGAGCGGTACGATCCGCCCGGCGTCCAGCAGCAGGGCGGCGAGCAGCGAGCGCGGCCGCGGGCCGCCCAGCTTGATCGGACGCCCCAGGCAGCTCGCCTCCAGCGGCCCGAGGATCCGGAATTCCATCTGAGTTGTCATGTCATTCCCCGTCGACCGTTCGATTGCCGTCTCCCCCTAGCGGCCCGGGCCTTTCATGAATCGGTTTGAAATCCCCTGTAAAGCCCGGGCACTTAGCCTCGCACCTCGACCTGATTTGCCGTACCAGTTACGTAACAGGGAGGTGCCATGAGGAACGCCGGATCGTTGCCGGCGGCGACGGGCGCCGCGCTGATGGCCGTGCTCGGCGCGCCCGCCCCGGCGCAGGCCGAGAACGGAGGTGAGGCCCTACGGCTGGGGTCGTCGCCGGAGACGACAGGACCCATCAGGTCGTCGTGCTGGACTCCCACAACTCGTCGTGGGACCCGGACGCGCTGAAGTGGAAGGGGAAGCCGTCCGCGAAGAACGGGGTTTCCCGAGGCCGAGCCGGACGACTGCACGCAGTGCTCGGGGGCGATCGCGGATGCCCGGCTCCGCCACGGCGGTCCTCGTCAGAGCGGCGGCAAGTCGGTGCTCGCGGTGGACGACGGAGGGTTCATCGGGGTGGCGGAGTTCAAGCGCCCGGCGGGCACGGCGTGCTCTGGGACCGGGTGAGCCGGCTGCTCTGAGGCGCTCGGCGATGACGACCTGGTGTCGCTCAAGGTCGGCGGCACCTCCGCGCGCCCGACCCTGACGGAGACGCACCGGGTGGCGCTGCCCGGCAAGAAGGGCGGCCATGACCTGGCCCCCGGTCTTCGGCGACAAGGGCAGGCTGTGGGTCACCACGAACGACGCCGTCTATCAGTACGTCAAGTCCACCGGCGAATTCACCACCGAGAACGCCAACGAGGGCAAGGTGGACGTACGCCTCGTGAAGGCGATCGGCGACCAACAGGGCACCGGGCAGATCCTCAGGACCCGGCCGAAGAACGGCTGCGGCGCGTCGTGGTGCACCGACACGGTGGAGTTCTTCGGCGGCACCGCCTCGCGGACGGTTAGGCGGCCACTCGCGGTTCGGGTGAGTGCCTGGGCATGGCGATTGCGGCGATGAGGTTTACCGGGCCCCGCGATCAGGCAGGAGGAGAGCCCGTACGAACCCCGAGAGCAGGAGCTGACCGTGCACCATTTCACCATCGCGACCGTCGCCGAGGAGAGCGCCGACTTCCGCCGTGTGTTGTGGACGGGGGAGAAGAGCCAGTTGGTGATCATGACGGTCCCGCCGGGCGGCGAGATCGGCGATGAGGTCCACGAGGGCATCGACCAGATCCTGACGTTCGTCTCCGGCGTGGGCGAGGCCCGGGTGGGCGGCGAGACCAGGGAGGTACGGCAGGGCGATCTGGTGGCCGTCCCCGCCGGGACCCGGCACAACTTCGTCAACACCGGCGTGAACCCGCTGGTCCTCTACACCGTGTACGGCCCGCCGGAACACGCCGACGGGGCCGTGCACAAGACCAAGGAGGAGGCCGACCGGGCCGAGCACGCCGCCTGAACCCACCGGCGGCCGGCGGTCATCCGCCCACGCTTCGGCCGAACCGCCGGCGGTGCAGCGGCCATCCCGCCCGGAGCGGCGGAGTAGTGGCCATCCCGCCTGGACCGGCGGTGTGGCCGTCACCCCGCGCTGCGCCGGAACTCGCGGAACCCGCGAAGTTCGCGAAGTTCTCGGAGCTCGGCCCAGGCATCCGCGGCCTTGGTGTCGCCGAGCTCCGTGAACATGTCGAACGCTTGCCGCCAGGCGACCTCCGCCGCTCGCATGTTCCCTCCGGCGCGGTAGGCGAAGCCCAGGTTGAGCTGGGCCGCCGCCTCCCCTCGCGCGCTCCTGATCGAGCGGGCGATGGAGATCGCCTCCAGGTGGTTCCTGATGGCGCCGGCGTGGTCGCCGGAGGCGGCGTGGGCACGGCCCAGGTTGGTGAGGTTGGTGGCCTGGACGAAGAGCGCGCCGCTGCTGCGGTTGATGCCGAGCGCCTGCCGCCAGCACTCGATCGCCGCGGCGTAGTGGCCCAGGCCGAAGTGGGCCTCGCCGAGCGTGTCGAGGACGTGGGCCCGCCCGCGCTCGTATCCGGCTTCGGCGGCCAGGGTCAGCGCCTGCTCGCACTGCGCCCGGGCCGTGCGGTAGTCCTGCTGGTCGACGGAGACCATGGCCAGGTTGCCCATGACCTTCGCCTCGCCGCGCCGGTCGCCGCACTCTCGGAACGCCAGCGTCGCCTGGCGGTAGCAGCGGTTCGCCTCCTCGGAGAGCAGGAGCTCGGTGCAGGTGTTGCCCATCGCGCTGAGCAGGTGGCCGGCCAGCTGGGGGTTGCCGATCAGCGGCACGGCCTTCATGGCGGCTTTGTGGCTGTCGAGCAGCTCGTGGTAGCGCTTGTAGTGGGCCAGGAAGCTCTCCGTCAGGTAGGCGATCTGGCACGCTGCGAGCGGGGCGTCGTTGGCGCATGCCCACGCGGGCAGCGCGGTGAGCGTCTGGTGTTCCAGCTCGCACCAGCGCAGGGCCGCCGGCAGGTCGGGGAAGGCGACGGGCTCCGCGGGCGCGTCCAGCTCGGCCAGCCGCACCATCGGCGCGCGCATGCGGTCGGGCGCGAAGGCGGTGTCGGCGGCGTACAGGCAGTGGATGAACCACGTCAGCAGCCGGGCGACCGCGGCCTCGCGGGCCGAGGGCGGGTCGAGGCGGTGGCTCTCGGCCGCGGCGTAGGCGCGCACCAGGTCGTGCACGTGGTAGCGGTCGCGGCCCTGATGCTCGACGAGGTGGGTGGACACCAGCCGGTCCAGGTGGCGGCGCGCCTGCCGCGTGGGCAGCCCTGACAGGGCGCTCGCCGCCGCCAGCCCGAAGTCGACGCCGGGATAGAGCCCGGCCACCGCGCGCAGGATCCACTGGGTGTCCCGGTCGAGGCGCTGGTAGGACCAGGACAGCACGGTACGCAGGTCGGAGTAGGCGTCGTCGCCGCCGTGGAAGGATTCGAGCCGCTCGTGGTCGCGGGCGATCTCGTCGGCGATCTCCGACAGGGGGATCTCCGGCTGCCTGGCGATGCGCTCCGCGATGATCCGCAGCGCGAGCGGCGAGTGGTCGCACAGCCGGGCGAGCTCCTGTACGGCGGCGTCGTCGCCGGTGATCGTGGCCCGGCCCGTGAGGATGCCGAGCAGCGCCACCGACTCCCGCAGGTCGAGCGGGGGCAGGCAGATGCGGGCGGTGGCGTCCCTGGCGGCCAGGCTGCGCAACTGGTCGCGGCTGGTGACCACGACGACGCAGCCGCCGGCCGGCAGGAGGGGACGGACCTGCTCGCTGCTCAGCGCGTTGTCCAGCAACACGAGCAGCCGCCGGCCCGCCGTACGGGTGCGGAACAGCGCCGAGGCGGCGGCCGGCTCCTCGGGGATCTCCTCGGGGGGCACGCCCAGGCCGCGCAGGAGCGTGTTCAGCGCGCTGATCGGCTCCAGGGGTTCGAGCGTGCCGAAGCCCCTGAGGTTGACGTAGAGCTGCCCGTCGGGGAACGCCTGCGCGACCGTCGTGCACCACTGGACCGCGAGCGTGGTCTTGCCGATGCCCGCGCTGCCGACGATGACCAGCACTTTGGGGTGGGGCTCCGCGGGGGATCCGTCGCCGGCGAGGACGTCGTCCAGCGCGCCGAGCTCCTTGCGCCGGCCGACGAAATGAGCGGCGTTGGGCGGCAGTTGCCGCGGCACGGTCGCCACAGGCGGCGGCGGCGCGTCCCCGGGGCCGGTGCCGGTGCTGGTTTCGGTGCTGGTGCTGGTCAGGGGGGCGGCGCCGGGCTGGATCTGGCGCGCCGCCTCGTACAACCGCGCCTGTTCGCCCGCGTCCAGGCCCAGCGCCTCGGCGAGCAGGTGCACGGACGTGTTGCGCGGGCGTTGCGGTGCGTCGAGCTCCAGGCGGCGGATGGTGCGCACGCTCAGGCCTGTGCGCTCGGCCAGCTGCTCCTGGGTCAGCAGCGCACGCTCGCGCCAGGCTCGCAGCAGCGACCCCAGAGTCAGGCCGGCGTGGGCGGTGTCGCGTAGTTCCGCCGGCATCACCCCGTCTCCGGCCGGTCGCGTCCAGGGCGCGCAATCGAGATCCGTAGCTTCATGGCAAGGTGTCCTTTTTGTGAAGCTTTCAGGGTAGGTAAGGTACGACCGAGCGTGACGCTACCCAGCCCGGCTTGACGAGATGTTGACCCGCCCAGGCCCGCCGGAACCCGCCCGTTCGGACGGTTGTCGTCGCAGGTCAGCACCCCTTACGGGGAGGCTTGGACGATCAGGCGGGCGGCTCGCGATCACCCGGTTCTGCCGCTCGGGTGCCGCTCCCCATCCCGCGCAGCAACGGCCTGAGGTCCTCCGCCTCGGGCCTGCCCATCCCGCGGAACAACCCGAACGCACCCCTCCAGTACGGTAGCGCCTCTTCCGCCCCATCCCGATCGCGCACCAGCGAGCCGATGAGCGACAACATGTGCGCCTCGCCCAGGGCGTGACCGGTCAGCCGGTACACCGCCAGCGCCTTGCCCGCGTCCTGGAGCGCCTGCTGCGCGTCGCCGAGCGCGTGCTGGGCGCCGGCCATCGCGGCCCACGACCGCCCCTCCAGGAGCCGGAACCCGTCCGCGGAGGCGGTGGCGAGCGCGAGCCGGGCGAGTTCCAGGGCGTCCGCGGGCCGCCCGGCGTCCTGGTGCGCCGCCGCCAGACCGAGCCACGCGCTCACGCGCGGGGCGCGGAAGGCGCTCTCGCCGGTCAGCTCCAGCGCACGGCCGCACCAGTCGAGCGCCCGCCGGTGGTCCCCGAGCGCCAGGTGCACTCCGGCCAGGGTGTTGCACGCGTCGGCCTCCAGAGGGTGGTGCCCGATGGAGCGGGACAGGTCGTGCGCGGCTGTGGCGGCGTCCATGGCCGCGTCGAGGCGGCCCGCGTCGCGGTGCACGGCGGCGACGGTGCACAGGAAGTACGCCTGGTCGAACCGGTTCTCGCCGTGCTCCAGCAGGCTGAGCGCGGTGTCGAGGCGCTGCGCGGCCGGGTTCGGCCGGCTCATCTCGTGGTAGGTGATGCCGAGGTTGCCGAGCGCCTGGGCCTGCCCGAGCCGGGAGCCGAGCCTGCGGTACGCGGCCAGCGCGCGGGCCTGATAGGTCGCGGCGGACCGGAGCCGGCCCAGGTGCCGCTGGACGACGCCGAGGTGCAGCAGAGCCGCGGCCTGGCCGGCGGGCCGGCCGGTCCGCTGGAACAACGCCAGCGCGTTGGTGAGCAGGTCGGCGCTGTCCTGCGTCGCGCCCAGCCACCAGCGCGCCAGCCCCAGCTCGTAGAGGATCTCCGCCGTCCCGTCGGACCATTCCGCCTGGCGGGCCAGTTCGAGGGCCGTGGTGTAGTGCCGGACGGCCTGCGCGTACTGCTCGGCGGCCTGGTGGGCGGCGCCGAGGCCGAGGTGGCAGGCGGCCTGGGCACGCAGGTCGCCCGAGCCGGCGGCCGCCGCCAGGCCGCTGCGTACGGTCGTGCCCCAGCCGGGTGCCGGCCACTGGATCCAGAAATATCCCCTCAGGGTGTCGGCGAGCAACCACGCCGCCGACCGCGGTCCGTGCTTGGCGGCGTGGCGGACGGCGGCCACCAGGTTGGCCTGTTCCCGCTCCATCCAGGCCACCGCCTCGGCCTCGTCGCCGAACGCGGCGGCCGTGGCGGGGCGGGAGCCGATCGGCAGGCGCACCTTCCCCGGGTAGAGCAGCCCGGCGGCGGCGTCGGCGGTGTGCACGTACCAGTCCATCAACCTGGTCAGCGCCGCGTCGGCGTCCTCGCCGTGGGACTGTTCGCGGGCGTACAGGCGCAGCAGGTCGTGCAGGCCGTACCAGCCTGATCCGCGCGCCTCCACCAGATGGGCGCTGACCAGCAGGCGGAGCAGGCTCTCCGTCCGGCCGGCAGGGAGGTCCGCGAGCGCGGCGGCGGCGTCGGCGCGCACGTCGGGGCCGGGTACGTGCCCCAGCAGCCGGAACAGTCGCCGCGCGGCGGCGGGCAGGTCGCGGTAGGAGTGGTCGAAGGCGATCTTCACGCACGCCTGCGGATCGCCCTCCACGGCCAGACCGGCCAGCAGGCCGGCGGAGCCGAGCCCGTCGAGGTAGCCGCCGATGGACCGGTCGGGGTGCTCGGCCAGGGTGGCCGCGGCGATCCGCAGGGCGAGCGGCAGCCGCCCGCACGCCTGCACGAGCCGGGCGGCGGCCGCGCTCTCGGCGTCGTCACCGCCGCGGTCGAGGACGCGCGCCAGCAGCGCGAGGCCGTCCTCCTGCGTGAGCGGCCCCACGTCGAGCCTGCGCGCGCCGTGCGTGACGATCAGGCCGGTCAGGTGGTCGCGGCTGGTCACCAGCACCAGGCTGCCGGTGCGCCCGGGAAGCAGCGGGCGCACCTGCTCGGCGTCGCGGGCGTTGTCGAGCAGCACCAGCAGGCGCCGGTTGTGCAGCAACGTCCGGTAGAGCGCGGCGGCCTCATCCACCTCGACCGGCACCTGGTCGGCGGGCACTCCCAGCGCGCCGAGCATGGCCGCCAGCGCCTGGGCCGGTTCCAGCGGCGACGCCAGGTCGTAGCCGCGCAGGTTCACGTGCAGCTGCCCGTCGGGGAAGCGGCCCGCGATCCGGTGGGCCCAGTGCAGGGCCAGCGCCGTCTTGCCCACCCCCGGCATTCCCGTGACGACCACGACGGGATCGCCGGCCCGCGGCAACCCGTCGAGGAAGGCCAGCTCCTTGGCGCGGCCCGCGAACCCGGCGGTGTCGGGCGGGAGCTGCGCGGGCCGCCACCACGAGGGGGTGCCGTGCTCCCGGCGCGGAAGGGTGCCGTGGAGAACCCGCGCCTGCGCCTCCCGCAGCAGGTAGCCGGGTTCGATGCCCAGCTCGTCCACCAGCCTGGCGCGGATCTGGTCGAAGACGGTCAGCGCCGCCGCCTGCTGCCCGCAGCCGGAGAGCGCGAGCATCAGCTGGGCGTGCAGCCCTTCGTGCAGCGGCTCCGCGGCCGTCCCCGCGCGCAGCGGCTCCACCGCGCGTCCGTACGCGCCGAGGCTCATGGCCAGCTCGGCATGGGAGGTCACCGTCTCCAGCCACCGCCCTCTGGCCGCGACCGCGGCGGGATGGTGGTGCAGGGCGGTCGGCAGGTCGGCCAGCGGCCGGCCGCGCCAGCACGACAGGGCCTCGTCAAGCAGCTCCAGCGCGTCGCCGCCGTCGGCCTGGCCGGCACGGTGCACCAGGTCGTCGAAGCGCACCAGGTCGAGCCGGATGTTCTCGGCCGACAGCCGGTAGCCGTCGCGCACGCCGATGAGGACCTTCGCCGCCGACGGCCGGGGCAGGCCGGGCTCCATGAGCCTGCGCAGCCGGGCGACATGGGTGTGGATGAGCCGCCGGCCCGAGGAGGGCGCGTCGGGGCCCCACAGGACCTCGGCGATCTCGTCGTAGCCCACCGCGGTGCCCGGCTGCAACGCCAGAAGCCCCAGCAGGGACCGTTGCTTCATCGACCCAGGGGCCAGCCACCTGCCGCCGACGCGGACCCGGAACCGGCTCAGCACCTCCAGCTCCACGGGCTCTCGCGCGCTCGGCGGCTCCAGCCCCACCGCGTCGGCCAGCCGCCGGGCGGACGCCGGCTGCGGGCTGGCCCGGCCGAGCTCGATGTCACGGATCGCGCGGATGCTGATGCGGGCCCGCCGGGCGAGCTCCGCCTGCGTCAGCCCGGCTTTCGTCCTGGCGTCGCGCAGTGCCGCCCCGAACGTCGCGATCGTCGCTTCCTTCAGGAGACGATCTCCTTCGGCTCCGGTTTTCCTCCAGCCTCATGCATCGGACGGAGCGAGACCAGACCTGCGACCGGCCGTAAACCGGACATTTTGGATGCCGACCGGCGACTCAAGGTTCCCGGCCGTGCCTACCGGGGGGCGTCGAGGGCGAACGGGATGTTCCGCCACGGGCTGCCGGGATCCCCGGTGAGGATGCGGTGCGGGGTGAGCGCGGAGTCGTACATGTGGCCGAACGCCTCCTCGTCGAAGCGCAGCACCCGTCCCAGGACGTAGCCGGCGGAGAACGACTCCCACGTCTCGTACACCTGCCGGGTCAGCTCGCCGGCCTTGATCACCACCTGCTCCACCTCGAACGGCTCGGCGAAGCGGGCGCTGAGCCCCCAGCGCGCGAAGTTCACCGCCCGGCCGAAGTCGTAGCCGAGCGCCGAGGTCACGTACCCGTCTGGCGGCAGGATGCCGTCGGAGCGGAACCGGTCCTCGTAGCGGGCGATCCGCGCGATCAGCTGCATCATGGCGTCGATGCCGGGCGGGCCCATGCCCTTCTGGGCGAGCACGCCGGCCGCCGCCTGCTGCCACATCGACGGGTCGCGGTGCGAGCCCGGGTACTGGCGGGCCAGGTCGTTTCTCACCTGGAGCAGGAACTCCGGCTCGACCGGGCTGTTGCGCCCCTCAAGCAGGGCGGTGACCTGCGTCTGCCAGCCGCCGCGGTCGGTGACGCCCCAGGACTCCCGTAGGCTCTCGACGTCGCCCTCGTAGTGGGTGTAGACGTCGCCGACCTCGTTCCAGATCACCCCGTTGTGCACGGCGAGGTGCCCGCCGCAGGCCAGCCCGTGGGCGAGCGGCCCGTGCAGGGGGCCGGTGTACCTGGTGAGCAGCTGGTCGGCGTCGTGACCCCGCTTCGGGACGCTCTTCTTGAGCGACTTCCAGTGCCGGCGTTGGCGCTTGGCGTCGGGGAAGTACGTCCCCGACGGGCTCCCCGGGTTGACCAGCAGCCCCTGAAGCTCGCCGCCCCACCACTCCTCGGGAGGGAAGGGCAGGTTGACCTCGCAGGCGACGGCGTCGAGCCGCCTCGGGGGCAGCTCGCCCCGGGTGCGGACGACCAGGCAGTCCTTGCCCTCCGGCCCCTGCTCCGTCAGCCAGTTGACGACCAGCTTGCGGCTGTCGACGCGGTCCTTCGGCTTGTAGGAGAACGTGTCGACACCCAGCAGGACGCTCACGTACGCGTCCCAGTCACCGCGCGACTTGGCCTCGAACAATGCCCGTTCTACGTCGGTCGGCGGCACCCAGGTCGCCCCCTGGCCCGCCGGGTTACTGATCGGCATTCCCATGCAGGCAGACCTTAGTGAACAAATCCACCGTAAATAGTGACAAATCGCGAATTTGCAGGTCGTTGCCCGCGTACGACAAGGTGAAGCTCGTGTTGACCCGTGGAAAGCCCGGCACGAACGTTCGTCGGCCGGCAGAGAGCCGCGCTGGTGGAGGGCCGGCGCGGCACGATCGTGCGCCGGGGGTGACGTCGCGGGTCATCCAGGGGGCGGGTGCCGGGTCTCGGCGTCGCGGAGTTCGGCCAGCAGCTCGCCCTGTCCGGCGATCACGTCGGTGAGGATCCGGCGCGCCGAACGCATCAGCTCGGCCACGTCTCCGCTGCTCAGGACATAGACGACGGTGGCGCCCTCCCGGGTCGCCGTCACGATCCCGGTCCGGCGCAACACCGCCAGGTGCTGGGACAGGTTGGAGGGCTCGACGTCGACGGCGGCGAGCATGTCGCGAACCGACCGTGGCCCCTGCTGCAGGAGCTCCAGCACCCGGATGCGTACGGGGTGGCCGAGCGTACGGAAGAACTCCGCCTTCGCCTGATATAGGGGAACGGACATGCGTCAACCTTCGCCGCCGGGCTCCACGATGATCCCGTGGTCCTCGGCCAGGCGCACCATCTCCTCGAGGTCGGCCGCGTGCACGCGCGCCGCGTAGAAGTCACCCGACTCCAGCGCCAGCCGGTGTGCCGCGCGCGCGTCGCTCACCCTGCGCCGTACGCCGGCGGCGAAGTCCTCCACGCCCTACCTCCAGCCGTTGAACACGAGCGAAAGAGATAATGTCAGCAATTGAAGATTTCTTCAATACTGCACCTGCGTAAAGCTCGCATGGTTTCACATGCGGGCCGGAGGGGGTGCGGGGATCTCCGGAGCGTCAGGCCTTGCGGCCGACGCCGCCGTAGAGCCACTTCGTGGCCTGCGGGGCCGGGTCGGAGGGGTCCGGGCGCCAGGCGTCGATGGTCACCAGCCCGGGATCGACCAGGTCGAAGCCGTCGAAGAAGCGGGCGATCTCCCCGTGCCCGCGGAAGTAGATCGGTGTCGGCGTCCTGGCGTAGACGGCCTCGATCTGGGCGACCGCATCCGGGGAGTGGGCCTCGGTGGTGACATGGGTGGCCGTGAGGTGGCTGCCGGACGGCAGGGCGTCGTGCAGCTGGCGCATGATCGGTCCGCGTTCGTCCAGGGTGAGGAAGTGCACCATGGCGATCATGAGGACGCCGATCGGCTCGTTGAAGTCGATGAGCTTGACCGTCTCGGGGTGGCCGAGCACGTCGGCGGGGCGGCGCATGTCGGCGGCGGCCACGCTGGTGTTGTCGTCGGTCGCGAGGATGGCGCGGCCGTGCTGCAGCACCACCGGGTCGTTGTCGACGTAGACCACGCGGGCGTCGGGGACGATCTCCTGGGCGATCTGGTGGGTGTTGCCGACGGTCGGCAGGCCGGAGCCGATGTCGATGAACTGCCGGATGCCCTTGCGGGCCATGTAGCGCACGGCGCGGCGCAGGAACGCGCGATTCTCCTGGGCCAGCCGGCGGATCTCGGGCATCGCCTTCTCGACCTGTCGCACGGCCTCCCGGTCGATCTCGAAGTTGTCCTTTCCTCCGAGGTAGTAGTCGTACATCCGGGCGACGCTCGGCCTGGTGACGTCGATGCCCGTGGGTCCGTTACGCCCCTGCTCCACCATTTCCCCGACCTCCACGGTAGATCATTTCTTACTCAAGTTAGCGCAGACAGGTAGTGCGGGGTGTAAAGAGGCGTCATTCAACACTGAACCCGCCAAAAGGCCCCGGATGGTGCGATCGTTCGCCGGTGGACACGCGCGCCGCACGGGAGCGCCGCGACCGCGGCCCATTTCTCCGCACATCCGTGACATCGCGCACGGCGCGCCCCGCGAACGGTAGTTCCGCTCGTGTGTCACGCCCGGAGCTGGAAATCCCAGCCGCGACGGGCGTCGAAAGCGTCATCGCGCAGACGGCCTCCCGGATCGCCGAGCACACTCACGCGCACCGGATGCCCTCCGTCCACGTGATCCTGCACGGCGGTGTGGGCCGCGGGCGACCCGCGGGCGCGCTGCCCATCCTGTACGGCGCGCTCGCCGCGGACGGTGACACGCCCGTGGCGTCGCAGGGCGCTGAGCCGGATGGGGGACAGGAGCGCGCCGCACAGGTGGCCCGTGACGTGAGCAGGCCGCCGCTCACGTCGTACCAGCGGGAGGAACTTGGGGTAGCCGGGGTTCCTCACGCCGTGGGGGCGGCGTGGCCGCGGTTCACGGGAGGGTGACGTACTCGTCGAGGAAACTCCGGGCCGAGGGGGTGTCCAGGCGGTAGTCGTAGTTGGTGCCCCGGCAGATGTCGTCGGCTCCGCTGATCGAGGTGGCGACGAGGAGGTGCGACTCGGGGCCGCCGAGGAAGTTCGGGCCGCCGGAGTCGCCGAAGCACGTGCTGCCGTCGCGTTCGGACTTCAGCGAGAGGTCGAGCCACCGGCGTGAGAGGTTCTTGAAGGAGATGGTGGCCTGGTTGCGGGTGTCCGGGTAGTGGAATCGCGGGCCGTGCTTCTTGTTGGTGGGCTTCAGCGAGCCGTAGCCGACGGGGGTGAAGGCCGACTTCTGCAGCTTGCCCTCGGCTTCGAGCCGGTCGAGCATTCCCTCGCGGGGGAGCTGGGCGGGTTTGATGCCGGGGACGGGTTTGTCGAAGAGGACCACGGCCATGTCGTGCAGGGCTGATTCGTCCTTGTACCGAGGATCCGGTACGTAACGCCCGGTGTAGTACGTGCTCCCGGGCCGGTAACGGTCGGCGAAGGTGATCCTGGCGGTCTTCTGCCTGGGCTCCCCGCAGTGGGCGGCGGTGAGGAAGACGGTGGGCGCGATGAGCGTGCCGGTGCAGTAGGCCCATGAGCCGTCGGGGTTCGCCTCCTTCGCGATGAGCGCGCCCACTTCGGGATGTGCGTTTCCGTCGGCGATGCCGTTGGTGATGGCTGCTGCCGGCGCGGCGGGGCTCATGATCAAGGCAGCGAGGATCATGACAAAAAGGACGAAACGCATTAAAGGAGTATAAACACCACTGTCCTGTACATGAAGATGAGCGGAAAAGATCTACACGGGCCGTTTCCGGCCCGGATCGGGAACGGATCCAGGCCGGGAACACCCTTCAGAGCGCGTTGGTGTTCTGGGCTGCGCGGTAGACGGCCATCGCCTCGTTTCCGAAGAACGGGCCGAACATGAAGTCCGGCGCGAAGTTGTACTTGAAGCTGTTGACGGAGTTCAGCCAGCCCAGCCCTGTGGACTCGTCGAACCCCTGGAACCACGGGCCGCCGCTGGCACCGCCGGTCATGTTGCAGCGCAACCCCAGGTCCCGCGTCTGAACGGTGTCGTTGAACGACCGCCCGCTGCAGTAGATCAGCTCGGAACCGTCGAACGGCTCCGCGGCCGGATAGCCGAACGAGAACATCTGACGGATCCTCGGCTGGTTGAACGCCACCCCCTGCCCGCCCACGACGTCGGTCAGCGTCCGCTCCTGCAGCGGCGCGACCACGGCGGCGCCGACGTCGAAATTGATGTCCTCGCGTGCGTTCCACTGCTGGGTGGTCAGCAACCGGCTGGCCACCCAGGTGCCGAACGGCCGCCGCCCGTCATCGAAGGCCGGGACGAAGGCCCAGTTGCGGTGGAACTGGCCGTTCAGCTTCACGCAGTGCCCCGCGGTCATCACCACGCTCTCGTTCGTGCTGGTCACGGCCGTGCCGGAGCAGGAGGAGTTCTGGCCGTCGGCGGTGGTGAAGAAGACCCGGCCGGTGGTGCGCACCACCGCGCCCGCGTCGGTCCACCGGAGGCCGGGGCTGTTCGGCACCGCGGCCTGCCGCCTGACGGCCGACGTGGCGGCCACCGACCAGGGCGTGCCGCGTGACGGTGTGGTGGAGGAGCTGCGCGTGGTCCACGAACCGCGCCCGCCGGTGCCGGCCGAGGCGCCGCGGGCCGACCACGGATTGCCCCGGGAGGGCTGCTCCGGCCGGGCGGTGCGCCGCGGCGCGGGCGACGACAGCGGGCGTGCCGCCAGCATGCGCTGCCGGGTCCAGTACTGCGAGACGGTCCTGCGTTCCGACCACGAGTCCGTGGCCGACCACCTGACGGGCCCGTCGCGGTCAGGGCCGCTCACGGCGCCGGCCTGCGCGGCGCCCGCGGGCGCCAGGACGCCGGCCACGACCGCGGCGGCGGAGAGCAGGGCGACTCTGCGGTGCATTACGTACCTCCCGAAAACCGGAATCTGCCGATTGGAGGTACGCATGGCGACATCCATGTCGCTCAAGGCATGCGCAGATTGATATGACGGCACATCAGCGTACACCGTGGTATTACGCGACGGAACGGCCGCGCGACCGTGCGTCACCGCTCGCGGTGTGCCGCCTCCTCGAGTGAGCGCCGGTGCTCGGCGAGCAGCCGCCCGTTGTGCCGGATCTGGACCGCCTCGTACGGGCAGAGCTGCCGGGTCACGTACGTCCTGGCGATCGCGTCGGCGTCGCCCCGGTCGACTCCCCAGCCGACCGTGCTCCACCGCGCGCGGCCGTCGTCTCCCGTGGTGTCCAGGACCACGATCTCGAAGAGCTGGCCGGTGGGCGGAGGCGTGCAGGCGGTATGCCCGCGATATTCCTCGCGTGGCCGGTGCGGGACAGTCACGCCACTCCTTTCCGCCGGGACGAAGCCGGCAGCGATCACAGGGCCGGGCGAACACGGGCATGCCCTGGCCCCTCGGGCGTAAACATGGCAAGAGATCTGGCTGGTAACGGTAACGGGCGATTCGCGGCGAACGTCCAGGGTAGGAGCGCGGCGGCTGACCAGCATCGCCCCGTCAGGGGCGGCGCGAAGGAACGTTCCCCCCGGCAGGACGAGGGAGAACGATGTGACCAGCTTCACGCCCGGCGACTGGCCTCCGGCCCTGTAGCCGACCATGAGCCTGTCGGACTGGGAGCGAAGGGCCCTGGCCGAGATGGAGCAGGAGCTCCGCCGGGAGGACCCTCCTTTCGCGCACCGCATCGACGCGCTCAACGCGTCGCCGTGCCGCCAGGACCCGCAACGGTTCGCCTGCCAGGTGTCCGCGTGCGAGGTCGTGTGCGTGTTCCTCACCGTGGTCGTGCTGACCGGGCTGTGCGTGCTGGTCATCCTCACCGCCGGCCATCGCCAGGCCCCGCCGCCGTCCCAGATCCGCGTGCCCAGCACGGTCACCGGCCAGCCGTCCGCACCGCCGGGCGGGCACGCCAGGACGACGCAGCCCGCCGTCTCCCCCTGACCGCGCGTGGGCCTGGCGTCCTCGGCGTGCGCCGGCCTGAGCACGGCGCGCAGGCCGGGTGGAGCGTCAGGCGGGCTGGTAGTCGCGCAGGCCGGGTGGAGCGTCAGTTGGACTGGTAGTCGCGCATGTAGCGGGCCACTTTGGTGGTGTAGTCGTGCCACTTCGCCGGCACGCCCTTGGCCTGCTTCAGCGGGGCGACGCCGCTGCGGTAGAGCGCGGCGAGCTTCAGCGCGGGATCGCCGGGAACCTTCCCGACCTGAGGGCCGAGCCGGCACATGAACCGCCCTATGGACACGATCGACAGCTCGGGGCTGAACGGCGGCGAGGGCTTGGGACGCTGGAGGCCGCCCGGCTGCCAGTGCCACAACACCTCGGGGGTCCACCTGGCGATGCCGTACTCGTCATTGGCCTTGTCGGAGAGGTCGGGGTCGTAGCCGGACTCCGCCTTGAGCATCGCGGCGATCAGGGCCGGGCTCAGACCTGGCAGCTCGCAGTAGGTGCCGGCCTGCACGATCAGCTCGCGGTATTCGTCGGGGATGTCGGAGTCGGCGCGCAGGTAGCCGCCGGTCGCGTCGCCCGTGGACGACGCGACCGGCGAGCCGGCCGTCGTGCCCGGCTCGGGCGGCGGATCGACGGGAGGTGACGCGGTCAGCGCCACGGCCGTCACGGTCGCGGCGGCCACGACGACGACTCCGGTGCCGACGACGATCGCCGTACGCCGCCCCGGCCGCCGCGGGCCCTCGTGCGATGTCCCGTCGTGGCGCGGTTCCTCCTCGGGTGGTCCGTCGTCGTCCCGCGGTGCGGGCGGAGGAGTGGGCTCGGGAACGGTGGACGACCTCAGGGCCGCGCCGAACGCGGCGGCGTCGGGCCAGCGGGCCTCCCGGTCGGGATCCAGGGCCCGCATCACCGCGACGTCGACCACCTCCGACACCTCGGGATTGAGCGCGCTGGGCGGCACGCGGTGCTCCGGCTTGGCGGGGACCTTCCCGGTGAGCATGTGGTACGCCAGCGCGCCCAGCCCGTGCACGTCGGCGCGCGCGTCCGGCGCCCCGTCGAAGTAGAGCTGCTCGGGGGCCTGATAGCCGGGCGATCCCGCGGGCAGCGTCAGCCCGCTCAGATGGTCGGTCGACCGCGCGATGCCGAGATCGGCCACCATCACCCGCTCACCACCCCCGGGACGGGAGCAGAACAACACGTTCGACGGCTTCAGATCGCGGTGGACGACCCCGATGCTGTGGAGCACCGCCACACTCTGACAGATGTCGCGCATCACGCCGATCGCCTCCTCGACGGGGAGCGGGCGGCTGGCCAGGCGATCCGCCAGGGTGCCGCGGTCGGCGTACGTCATCACGAAGTAGGGCCGGCCGTCGTCGAGTTCGCCGATGTCGAAGACCTGCACCAGCAGGTGGGAGTCGGCCCTGCGCAGCAGGCGCGCCTCCTGCAGGAAGCGCTCGCGCACGTCGGACTTGCGGGCCCAGTTGTCCGCCAGGATCTTGACCGCCACCGGCGAGCGCAACTCGTCATCGTGAGCCAGATGCACAGAGGCGAACCCCCCGACGCCGATGAGCTGCTCGATCCGGTAACGACCTGCGTGGGATGGAGCCGTCATTCGGCTCATCATGGCCGATCGGCACGGGGTTCGTCCATGTCCCCTCGCAGCTGACAGGTTTACGCGATCGCCAGGTGGCGCCCAGGATCGGGTTGCAACACCGAAACGGGGAGGAACGCACCATGATTGTTCGACGGGCCGCGATCGCGGGGGCCTGCACCCTGGGCCTCCTGGCCGCCGTCGCACCCGCCGCGCAGGCCGCCGGAGACGGTCGGCCGTGCGGCAAGACGTACAAACACGGCAGCTACCAGGTCCAGAACTGCCCCGACTGGTCGCCGAGCGGAAGCATCCCGGTCTACAAGTCGGCGAAGAAGGGCACGATCGTCGGGTACATCAACCCCGCGGGTAACGACTGGTATCTGTGCGAGAAGGTCGGCGCCCGCCATGAGCTGGGCCGCTACCACAACTACTGGTGGGCGGCCACCATGGCCGACAACGACCGGTGGGGCTACGTGAGCGAGGTCTATTTCCGCGGGGGCGGAAACGACGAGCCCGACGCCGGTCTGCGCACATGCCGCGGCCCCGGCGGCAAGCCGTTGCCCGCGTGACGTGACCTCGACACCTTTATCAGAACACGAGTAGGGTCCCTCCGATGCACAGCACGATCCTGATCCAGATGGCGGCCACGCCGACCGACGACCGGCCGTACTCTCTGGAGCTCGGGCCGGGCGAGCAGGCGTTCTTCGGGCGCGGCACCCCAGGCTCGCCGGTGGACATCGTGCTGGACGACCCCGCGGTCTCCCGCCGCGCCGGCAAGATCGTCGCGGTGGGAGACTACTGGCTGCTGTCCAACCTCAGCACGTCGAAGACGTACGTCGTGGAGAACCCCGAGGGCGGCGGGGAGTTCGTGAAGGTGCAGCCGGGGCGCGTCGGGGCGCCGATCTCGTTCGAGTTCTCCCGGGTGAGCCTGCCCGCGGTCGACGGCACGGTGTCGTTCCTGGTCTTCGCGCCGCAGCACGTGCACGTGCCGCCGGGAGGCGCCGACGGCGGCGCGGCCACGCAGGTGGCCTACCCTCTCGACCAGAACGCCAAATACTTCCGCATCCTGGTGGCGTTGTGCGAGCCGCGCCTGCGCGACCCGTCGACCTCGCGCATCCCGACCATCCCCGAGATCGCCGAACGGCTCCCCGACCTGGGCCTGAGCCGCACCGCCATCGGCTTTCACATCGGCTATCTCGCGGAGAAGAAACTCCACGTCAAGAGCCCGCAGGGCAGCGACGGCAAGGCCGACTGGCAACGCCACGCGCTGGTCTCGCTGGCCCTGAGGTTCGACCTGGTGACCAGCGAGCACCTCGCGCTGCTCCCGGTGCCCCGCCGCTGAACGACGGGCGGCGGATGGGGGATCATCAGGGTCATGGAGATCTGGATCAATCCCGGCTGTTCCAAGTGCCGCTCGGCGCTGTCGATCCTGGACGCCGAGGCCGCCGCGTACACCGTGCGCCGCTATCTCGACGATCCTCCGACGGAGAGCGATATCCGCGAGGTGCTGGCCAGGCTCGGCCTCGAACCGTGGGACATCACCCGCACGGGTGAGCCGGTCGCCGCCCGGCTCGGCATGGCCTCCTGGCCGCGCGAGCCAGGCGACCGTGACCGCTGGATCGGCGCGCTGGCCGCGAACCCCGTCCTGATCCAGCGGCGGTGCGCGGGCTTCCTGCCGGTTGATGAAGCCGGCCTACATCCTTCGGCTGACCCGGCTCAGACGTGGGTGACCAGGAGGGTCACGCCGACCTCCCCCCGCAGTCCACGAAGACGGGACCGACGCCGTTGCCGATCGTGGAGACAGGTTCGCCTTGGCCTTGAACCCGCGCGGGTCGTCCTCGATGATGCGGATGTTCTCCAGGGCCGGCTTGCCGTTGAATCCGGACAGCACCGCCTTGAGCCTCTTGCCGCCGCCGCAGTGGCCCGTGATGGTCACCTCCTGTGGGTAGCCGTGGAGGCGGCCGGAGGTTCTGCTCCCGGCGGTCTGTGAGGGAGGTCACTACGGCGGGAGCGGGGTTCCTGTGAGCTTGCTGGCAGGAACGACCTGGGCCGACGCGCCGCGGAAGCGTTCTGACCGATGGGTTTTGCCAGGAAGGTGGCGTAATGTAAAGCGCCGTCCGCCACCCCGAGCCGACTGTCAGAGGAGCACCACGCGCATGTCCGACAATCGTCCCGGCCTCCCGCACTCCCCGGAAGATCTGGTGCCGGACGGTGGCGTGCGGCGCGTGCGCGGCAACGACTACCGCGTACTGCAGCCGCCGGAGCGGTTCACCCCCGAGCTGCGGGTCAGCGTGATCATTCCGGCCTACGGCGCCCAGGACAAGCTCGACCTGGTGTTACAGGGTCTGGCGCGGCAGACGTACCCGGCCGCGCTGACGGAGATCATCGTCGTCGACAACGGCACCTCGCCCCCGCTGCGCCTGCCCGGGGGCACGGCGGCCCGCCTGGTCGTCTGCGACAAGCCGGGCCGGGCCTGCGCCCGCAACGCGGGGCTCGCCGAGGCCACCGGCGACGTGATCTTCTGGCTCGACTCCGACGTGGTGCTGACGCCGGGCGCGACCGAGGCCCACATGCGCTGGCACCACACCGCCGCCTACCTCTCGGTGACCAGCTACATCAGGTTCACCGAGGCCCCGCTGCCCGAGGTGCTGCCCGACGACCTGGAGGCGGCGTTCGAGCCGGCCGCGCCGCACGCCTGGCTCGTCGGCCTGGTCGAGCGCACCGACGGTCTCACCACCAACTCGCCGCGCCCGTTCAGCCTGCACGTCGGCGGCGCCACCTCCGTCAACGCCGGCCTCGTCCAGGCGGCCGGGCCCATGGACGACGACCTGATCCTCGGCCAGGACACCGAGATGGGATTCCGCCTCTACCAGGCGGGAGCGGTGTTCATCCCCGAGCCGCGGGCCCGCGCCTACCACCTCGGGCCGACCATGCGGATGCGCAAACAGAAGAGCATCGACCGGGTCAGCCACGCGTTCGTCGCCGACCGCATCCCGGCCTACCAGTGGCTGCGGACACACCCCACGCGGGAGTGGAAGGTGCCCAACGTGACCGCTGTCGTCGACGGCACGGCCGGGTACGAAGCCGTCCGCACCAGCGTGGACGCGCTGCTCGCGTCGACCGTGGTGGATCTGTCCGTCGTCGTGGTCGGCCCGTGGGACGCGCTCGACCGCGACCGCCGCGCCCCGCTCAACGACCCCAACCTCGACCTGGTGCTGGTCCACGGCCACTACGAGCACGAGAGCCGGGTACGCCTCGCGACCGCGGAAGAGGTCGACCCGCGCGTCCCGTTCGTGTTGCGCCTGCCGGCGGGCTGGGCGCCCGGCGAGGACAGTGTGGCCGTGCTGCTCGACCTGGCCCGCGTCGAAGGGCTCGGCCTGATCGAGGTGGCGCTCGACGAGCCGGCCGGCGACGCGGTGACGGCCAGGCTGGAGCGCGTGTCCTCGTTCGCCCGCGCCCGGCTCGTCGCCCGGGCGGGCGAGCCGCTCGACGACGCCGTGGAGGCCGTCGCGGGCGTCCAGCGTGTCGACGGCGACAAGCACGCCTTCACTCGCGAGCCCGGCGAGCTGCTCGGCCGGCGCAGCGCGTACAAAGCCAGGATCCAGGCCAAGGCCGAGGCGGCTCGCCTGGCCAAGGAGTCAGAGCGGCTGCGCGCGCAGGTCACCAGGTGGCGGGACGAGGCCGCGCGCTGGCGCAAGAGCACCGTGGAGCTGCGCCGCGAGGTCGGCACGCTGCGCCGCGAGCTCTACGCGGCCCAGAAGGCCCAGCGCGGCATGCGCGCCACCCTGTCCGTCACCGTGAAACGTGCCCTGGGCAAGCGGTTGCGCGGCTGACCGGGACGGGGCTCAGGTCCCGCAGGGGAGGCTGACCCGGAGGGTGGTGGGTCCGCCCGGAGGGCTGTCGAACACGAACGTCCCGTCGTGCGCCTCCGTACGACGCCGGATGCCGCCGATCCCCGACCCGCTGTTCTCGTCGGCCCCGCCTTTCCCGTCGTCGATGACCTCGACGTGCAGCAGGTCATCGTGGCGGCGCACCCGGATGTGGGCCCGCCGGGCCCCGCTGTGCTTGGCGATGTTGGTGAGCGCCTCGGCCACCACGAAATAGGCCGTGGCCTCGACGGACATGGCACACCTGACGGGGATGTCGGCGTCGATCGAGCACGGCAGCGGGAAGGTCGTGGCCAGGCCGTCGAGCGCGTCGGCCAGCGACCGTTCGGCCAGCACCGGCGGCAGGATGCTGCGCACGACCCCGCGCAGTTCGGCGAGCGCCTGCTCGGCGGCGCCATGGGCCTGGTCGAGGATGTCCTCGGCGGCGGCCGGGTTGCGCGCCACGGCGCGACGGGCCGCGCCGACCAGCACGTTGACGGCGACGAGCCGGTTCTGCGTGCCGTCGTGCAGCGACCGTTCGATCCGCCGCAGCTCGGTGGCGTGCGCGTCCAGCGCGGCGGCACGGGTCGCGGTCAGCTGCGCCACGCGTACGCCGAGGTCGTCGGGATCGGGGGCCAGGAGCCGGCGTCCCGGCCAGGCCTGCAGCCACGCCATGGCGGGCGAGAAGGTCATGGTGATCGCGATCCACACCGGAGCCACCAGGACGATGGCCAGGGCGCTGGGCACGTCGTCCACGGTCCAGAGCCCCAGGCCGCCGTCGGAGGCCTCGCCCGGCGGCAGCAGCCACCACCACGCCCAGAACGTGGCGTCCTGCAGGGCTCTGATGGGCACGGTGAGGCCGAGCGAGCCGAGGAACAACCCGAACGAGGCGTGGGTGACGACCCAGACGAGTTCCCTGCGCACGGTCCGGTCGGCCAGCGCGGCGCGCAGCCCGTCGGGCACCGGCTCAGGGATGACGAGCTCATGGCCCCAGTCAGAGAGACGGGAGCGCTCCCGGTTCGCGACCGCGCGTAGCCCGTGCAGCGCGGCGGGCGCCAGCAACACCCCCACGCCGATCACGGACGTGAGTGCTGTGGCGACCAGCATCATGACCGTGACCAGCGCCAGGACCCCTGTGCCGAGCCCGCTGATGAGGCGTTCGAGCGCGTCCACGGTGGCCCGGCCACGGGCGAACACGTCCCATCGATCGGCAGGCCTCCTGCGGTTCCCGGCATCGCGGGTTGGCATCCGCATCTCCTCAACCAGACGACAGGCCCAGGCGGTGAGAGATCACGGCCGGGGACCACAGCAGGCTACACCCGTGCTTATCGCCTTGTTGGGGGCTTAGTCAGGGCATGTCAGGCGTTACCGCCTGTCGTCAGCTGAGGAACGCCGCGACGGTGCTGACGAAGCGGTCGGCGTCGTCGAGCCACGGGAAGTGGCCCGCTCCGGGCTGGACGGTGAGCGTGGCGTCCTTGAACAGGCCGGCGTACTCGGTCATGGCGGGGAGCGGAGCGGCCACGTCCACCTCCCCGGCGAGCAGCAGGACCGGGCCGCCGAAGGCGGCGAGCGCCGCGCGGGTGGCGGCGGGCTCGAAGGCCCCCTCGCCGCCGAACGCGGCCGCCGCCTCGTCGTTGCGCTGCTCCTCGTCGGCGGCGTGGTGAGCCTGGGCCGCCGCGTCCCACCGGCCGTAGGTGAACGGCGTGATGGCCTCCCAGTCGTCCGCCGTGGCTGTGCCCGCCGTGGCCGCCTCCAGGCCCGCGTACGCCCGCGCGAACCAGGGCTCGCCCGCCCGGAGCCGCGCGGTTTCGCGCCGCCACTCCCCGCTGATCTCGATGCCGACCGCCCGCGTGCTCGGTGTGATCAGCGCGAGCCTGCCGGTGTGCTCGGGGTGCCGGGCTGTGTACCGCACCGCGAGGTTCGCGCCGGCGGAGTGGCCGAGCAGGTCGATCCGGTCGAGTCCGAGGTGCAGGCGGAGGGCTTCGACGTCGTCGACGAGGCGGTCGCAGCGGTAGGCGGAGGTGTCCGCGGGCGTCGCGGACCCGCCGGTGCCCCGCAGGTCCAGCATGATCAGGCGCTTGTGCGCGGACAGGCCGCCGAGCTCGCCGAGGCAGGCCGAGGGCAGCATCGGGCCGCCCGGCAGGCAGATCAGTGGGGACCCGTCACCGTATACGTGGTAAGCGAGCACGGCGCCGTCATGCGCGGACAGGGAAGGCATGGTCCGGATCCTGTCAGCGCCGCTCCGGCCGGGCAACGGCTTTTCCCGCCGTCCGGAGCCGCACTTCAGGAGCGGAGTAAAGTGCGCATGATGCGCAGTTACTACGAGGGGCGGCCATGCCACCGGCGATCGATGACCCGCACAACGCGCGCAGCCGGCGCACCCGCGACGCCCTGCTCGCAGCCACCAGGGAGATCCTGGAGAGCGACGGTTTCGACGCCCTGACCATGGCCGAGGTCGCCGAGCGCGCCGGCGTCTCCCGGCGCGCGGTCTACCTGCACTTCCGTTCGCGCACCGACATGGTCACCGCGCTGTTCGGCTATGTGGCCGGCCGGGAAGGGCTGGCCGAGTCGCTGTCCGAGGTCTGGGAGGCCGCCGACTCGACCGAGGCGCTGCGGGCGTGGGTGCGCCATCTGGTCCGCTATCACCCGCGGCTGACCGCGATGAACCACGCGCTGAACCGCGTCGATCCCCAGGACCCCGACGCCGCGCGGCACAAGACGACGGTCATGACCGCCCAGATGGACAACTGCCGCCGCATCGCCGCCCGGCTCGCCGACGAGGGCAGGCTGGCGTCTCCCTGGACCGTCGACACGGCGGCCGACATGCTCTGGAGCCTGATCTCGACCGACCTGTTCGACCGCATCCTGGTCGATCGCGCCTGGCCGGAGGAGCGGGTCCTGGAGCATCTGCTGGTGCTCTACGAGTCGACGTTCGTTCGCTGAGCCGCTTGATCGCCTGTGCCGGCCGCCGCTCGGCCGCACCTGGCTGAGCCCTCTGCCGCGGGCGGGGGTCGCACAGGCCGTTCACGGCGTCTCCCTTCCGGCTCGGGGCGTATCGAGGGCCGGCCGACGCGCGCGCCGGCGCCGGCCGGTCGACCACGCTACTGGGGTTGTCCGGGGCCGCACGATCGAGCCGGCGGCCGGGAATCCCTCGTTTTCGGCCGTCCTCTCTTGCTGAAACTTCTCATGATGTGTAGTTTCCAGAACTGCGCAGCATGAGAAGTTGGGGGGATCGGACGGATGAACGGGGAGACATCGCGGGACCGGTGGTGGCTCGTGGCCGCGAGCGGGATCGCCGTGTTCATGACCCAGCTCGACGCCACGGTCGTCAACGTCGCCATCCCCACCATCCAGGAGGGGATGGGCATCGGCCCCAGCCTGGCCGCCACGCCCCGGCAGCTGCTCGGCGCCACCGCCGCCACGACGAGCCTGGCCCGCCAGCTGGGCGTGGCTCGGCCCGGCACTGGCCACCGGCGTCTGGGCCTTCTCCGGCTACGACCTGCAGGGAATGCGCCTGGCCGTCGTGCTCGCCACGGCGCTGGCCTGCGCCAGCGTGCTGGCCCTGACCCGGCCGGCCCACCGGCCGCTGATCCGTACGACACAGTGAAGGAAGAACGATGTCCGAACCCGTCAAGACCGCCGTGATCTACTACAGCGCGACCGGCAACGTGCACAAGCTCGCCACCGCTCTCGCCGAAGGAGCGGAGAAGGCCGGCTCCGACGTACGCCTGCGCAAGGTGGCCGAGCTGGCCCCGCCCCAGGCCATCGCGAGCAACCCGCAGTGGGCCGAGCACGTCGAGAGCTCCCGCGACGTCGCCGAGGCCGGCATGGACGACCTGCTCTGGGCCGACGTGGTGCTGCTCGGCACGCCGACCAGGTATGGGGCCATGGCCAGCCAGCTCAAGCAGTTCATCGACACGACCGGCCCGGCCTGGCAGAAGGGGCTGCTGGCCGACAAGGTCTATGGTGCCTTCGGCTCGGCCGGCACCCGGCACGGCGGCTCCATCCAGTTCCAGGCCGGCACGCCGTACGGCACGACCCACGTCGGCGGTGACGGCGTGCCCGGAGACCTCGCCCTGGAGAGCGGCCGCTACCAGGCGCGGCGCGCGGTCGAGACCGCGGCGAAGCTCAAAGCGGGCCGCACGTGACCCCTGACCGCCGGATCGCCGGGTGGTCCGGCGTTCTGGCCGGCGCCGGTCTGGCGGTGGAGGCCGCGTTGTGGACGGTCAGCGGCTGGAGCCCCGCCACGTTCGCAGATCCGGCCGCCGCCCTGGAGTTCCTGCGCGCGGGGGGCGGCGTGCTGCGCCTGGCGATGCTCTCGGGGTTCGTCAACCTGGTGTTCCTCGTGGTGTTCGTGGCGGGACTGGCCGCCCGGCTGAAGGACGGCACGCCCACGCTCGCGGCGGCGACCCTCTGGTTCGGCATGATCGGCATCGCCACGCACGTGCTCGTGCCCCTGAACCATTGGTACGGCGTGCCCGCCTTCCTCGCCGCCGCCGCGCGGGATCCTGAGTCTGCGCAGGCCGCCTGGACGGCCTATGCCGTCGCGGGCCACGACGCGCCGAGCGGCGCGGGCAGTCTGTTCCTCGGCCTTTCGATGGTCACGGCGGGCTGGGCCGCGGTCGCCGGGCGGGCGCTGCCGGCGTCGCTGGGGTGGCTCGGCCTGGTCACCGGCGCGGCCACCGTGCTGACCGTCTTCGCGCCGGACACCGTGTTGTCCGGGGTGGCGGGGGCCGTGGCCATGCCCTCGCTGCTGCTCGCCGTCGTCTTCCGCACGTGGGGCGGGATCGTGCTGATCAGGACGCCTGCGCTCTGAGGGCCACGCGTGACGGGTGACGGGAGACGGGCGGCCGCAGCCGCGCCGCCCGTCGCCCTGTGCGTCACTCGCGTCGTTTGCCGTACATGCCGACCGACAGCGAGACGCCGAGAGCGGCCAGGGCGACCTGGATGCCCAGCTCGATCCAGTCGACGCCGCCGGTGTCGGCGACACCCAGAGCCGCCGCGATGGCCGTGCCGATCAGCGCGGCGACCACGCCGATCACGATGGTCAGCCAGATGGGGATGCGTTGCCGTCCAGGGATGACCAGCCGCCCAAGTGCGCCGATCACGATGCCGATGATGAGGCCGGAAATGATGCCGGTGATCTCCACGCTGAACTCCCGAAACTCGGTGGTCCGCCTGTCTGCTCAACGATCGCGCACCGCCGGCGGTTCCTCCAGCCGCCGGTCACCGGATGGTGTAGCCGCCGTCCACGAGGATGTCCGCGCCGTTGATCATGTTGGCGCCGTCCGAGGCGAGGAACAACGCCGTGGCGGCGATCTCCTCGGGATGGGCGAAGCGGCCCGTGGGGATCTGCGCCTTCAACGCGTCGCCCTTCGGCCCCTCCCACGCCTTGCGCCCCAGATCGGTGAGCACCACGGTGGGGGAGATGGTGTTGACCGTCACCCCGCGGCCGGCCCACTCGGAGGCGAGCACCTTCGACAGGCCGACCACGCCGAACTTGGAGGCGCAGTAGGCGGCGTGCTGGTCCAGGGCGACCGTGGCGGCCTGGGAGGCCAGGTTGATGATCTTGCCGCCGCCGGCGGCCAGCATGTGCCGCCCGACCTCCTGGCACATCAGGAACGTGCCCTTGAGGTTGATGTCGATCGTCCGGTCGAAGGCGCTGACGTCGAGGTCCTCGGCCGGGGCCAGGATCGCGACACCGGCGCTGTTCACCAGGATGTCGATGCGGCCGTAGGCGTCCACCACCGCGCCGGTCGCCGACCGGACCGCGGCCGGATCGGACACGTCACACGCGAACCCGGCGTGGCCGTCCCCGAGCTCCTTCGCCCGTGCCCCGGCCGCTTCGTGGTCGATGTCCACCACGGCGACCCGGGCTCCCTTGACCGCGTACGTGGCGGCGATGGCGGCGCCGATCCCGGACGCGCCGCCGGTCACCAGCGCCACCCTGCCCCGCAGCCCGAACGTGAGGTCGGGCGCCTTCTCCGCTGCCGTCATGAGCACTGCTCCTCGCTGTTGGTCTGTACGGCCTGCTTGTCCTGCGCTTCGCCGGTGATGAGGGACGAGTGCACCAGTTCCTCTCCCAGCCGCAACGTCTCGGCCTGGTCGGCCAGGTCGTGCCCCGACTCGTAGCTCAGGAGGGTCCTGACCTTGGCCGCCGAGCTGGAGTTGGCGTCGAAGCGGTAGCCGAGCCACTCGCTCGCCAGGCGGCGGGCCAGCTCCAGGCCGACGACCCGTTGCCCGAAACAGAGGATCTGGGCGTTGTTGCTCAGCACGGACCGTTCGACGGAGAAGCTGTCGTGCGCCGTCACCGCGCGGATGCCGGGCACCTTGTTGGCGCTGATCGCGACCCCCAGCCCGGTGCCGCACACCAGCAGCGCGCGGTCCGCCTCGCCGGCGGCGACCATCCGGGCCGCCATGACGGCGATGTGCGGGTACGGCGTCGTGTCCTCGGCTTCGACCCCGATGTCGACGACCTCGGCCACCCTGGTGTCGCTCTCCAGGTCGGCCTTCAGGACGTTCTTGTACTCCAGGCCGGCATCGTCGGAACCGACGATGATCCGCCATTGGTGAGGCATGGCCCCCCATCCCTTCCTCTTCGTACGACTCAGCGGGCGGGCTGCAGCACGTCCGCGACGGCGAGGGCGCACAGGGCGAGCGACGTCGCGCCCGCGTCCGGGGTCCCCACGCTGCGTTCCGCGAGCGGGCGAGCCCGCCCGATCTGGGGACGCAGGCCGGCGGTCGCCTCGGCCGCGGACTCGCACACCCGCGCGGCCTCCCGCCAGGCGGCGGGCAGTTCCGCTCCGGACCTGACGCGTCCGGTCAGCGCCTCGCAGAACGGGGCGAACGCGTCGACCATCGTCTTGTCGCCGGGCTTGGCCTTTCCAAGGTCGAGCAGCGCCCGCAGCCCGGCCGCGACGGCGTCCGCGACGTCGGAGCCGGTGATCTTCTCGCGGTCGTCGCCCAGACCCCGCCCGATGGCGCACAACATGGCGCCCCAGAGCACGCCTGACGTGCCGCCGGCCTTCGCGGCCCACGCCTCGCCCGCCGTGAGCAGGACCGACTGCGCTCCGGCCCCCGCGTCGGCCGCGTCACGCCCGGCGTCGACCGCGGCGGACGAGCCCTTGACCATCCCGCGCCCGTGATCGCCGTCGCCGGCGGCGGCGTCGATGCGGCCCAGCTCGACCTCGGCCCCGGCCATGGCGGCGGCCATCGCCTCCAGCGCCGAGACGACGGTCTGGGCGCAGGCGCGGGAGGCGGGCGAGCCCGGCGCGGGCGCGGACGGTTCCTCTGAGAGCCGCCCTCCGGCCGGTTGTTCCGAGCGCGACCCGACGTCACGGCGGGCCGGCGCACGCGGTTCGACGCGGCCCCTGCGGAAGGCCGGAGTCTCGGCGGGCGCGCACCACAGCCGCTCAAGCTCGTCGTCGAGGAAGACCAGGGTCAGGGAGCACCCGGCCATGTCCAGGCTGGTGACGAGCTCGCCCACCTCCGGCGCGACGACCTGGAGCCCCTCTTCCGCGAGCAGCCTGGCCACGGTGCGCCAGACGACGAAGAGCTCCTCGTACTTCGTGGTGCCGAGGCCGTTGAGTATCGCGGTCACCCGGTTGCCGGATCCGGCGGGCTTCTCCGCCACGACACCGGACACCAGCCGCCGGGCCAGCTCGGCGGCCGGCGGCAGCGTGTCCTCGCCCACGCCGGGCTCGCCGTGGATGCCGAGGCCCACGCCCATGCGCCCACGAGGAACGGTGAAGAGCGGCGCGGTCCCGCCGGGCAGGGTGCACCCGTCGAAGGCCACCCCCAGCGTCCGGGTGCTGGCGTTGGCGTGGCGGGCGACCCGTTCGACCGCGTCGAGGTCGTAGCCTTCCTCGGCGGCGGCTCCCGCGACCTTGAACACGACGAAGTCCCCGGCGATCCCGCGGCGTTCGCCGATCTGCGACTCCGGCGCGCTGGCGATGTCGTCGGTGACGAACACCACGCGGGTGTCGATGCCCTCCTGGCACAGCCGCTGCTGGGCGAGGGTGAAGTTCATGACGTCCCCGGCGTAGTTGCCGGTGGAGAAGAGCAGGCCGGCGGAGCCGGCGGCGACCCTGCCCACCGAGTACGCGTCCTGTGCCGACGGCGAGGTGAAGATGTTCCCGACGACGGCGCCGTCGGCGAACCCGGGCCCGACCACGCCGCAGAAGGCGGGGTAGTGCCCGGACCCGCCGCCGACGACGACCGCGACCTTGCCCGGCGGTGTCTCGGTGGCGCGTACGACACCGCCCGGCACGCCGGTCACGGTGCCGCGGTGCACGTCCAGGAAACCGGCGAGCATGTCGTCGGTGAAGGTGCTGGGGTCGTCGTACAGACGAGTCATCTGGGTTGTCCCTTCAGTCGCGACGGGCGAGCGCGCCTGCGTGTCATTGCTGAGGGTTGATCACTGATTTGACGGCGAGCGGGTCGCGTTCGGCGGCGAGCAGCGCCGCCTCCGATTCCGCGAGGGGGAAGTGGCCGGTGACGAGGCTGTCGACGTCGACCTGTCCCGAGGCGGCGAGCGCGATGGCCGTGGGCCAGGTGTTCGCGTAGCGGAACGTCCCCGTGACCTCGATTTCGCGGCTCTGGATGAAGGTGAGCGGCAGCGGCAGCCCGTCGTCGCCCATCCCGACGAGCACCGCGCGGCTCGCCCTGTTCAGGGTACGCAGCCCGTCGACCGTGGCGCCCGGGTGGCCGGAGCATTCCAGCAGCACGGTGGGCTCGGTCCCCGCCTCGCTCAGGGGCGTGTCCGCGACGTTGATCGTGGCGGTCGCGCCCAGGTCCGCGGCGAGCTTGAGCCGGTGCGGGTTCAGGTCGGCGACCACGATCTCGGTGGCGCCGAAGGCGCGGGCGCACTGCGTCGCCACCAGCCCGATCGGTCCCGCCCCGGTGATCAGGACGCGGCTTCCCGCGCTCACGCGGCCCTTGCGGCAGGCCCAGACCCCGACCGACAGGGGTTCGAGCAGCGCCGCCGCGTCGTCCGAGATCGAGCCGGGCACAGGGTGGGCGAAGGCCGCGTGGACGGTGACGAATCCGGCGAGCGAGCCGTCGATCGGCGGCGTCGCGAAGAACCTCATGTCCGGACACAGGTTGTAGCGGCCGGCGAGGCACTCCGGGCAGGTCAGGTCGGGCACCCCGGGCTCGACGGACACCCGCTGCCCCATCCGTGAGGCGTCCACGCCGGGCCCCACACCGGCGATGACGCCTCCGGACTCGTGTCCGAGCACCATGGGCCGCTCCACCACGAAGTCGCCGATGCGGCCGTGCTGGTAGTAGTGGACGTCCGAGCCGCAGACGCCCACCGCGTTGACCTGCACCAGCACCTCGCCGGGGCCGGGCTCGGGGACGGGGCGCTCTTCGATCGCCAGCTGCTGGATTCCACGCAGGACCGCTGCCTGCATCGTGGTCATGGAGGATCTCCTCACGTACGCGGTGCTCGGGCTGGTACGGCGGCCTACTTGGCCGTCTCCTCGTTGGCGATGTCACCGGTCTTGAGGTTCGCCTCGATCAGCGCGGGCAGCTGCTGCAGGAACTGGTCCTTCTTGGTGACCACGTGCTCCATGTAGGTGTCCACGTTGTCCGAGGTGACCTTGGGCATGAGGTAGACGGGGTTCCTGTCGACCTCCTCGCCCTTGGCGATCTTGGCGGCCACGGCCAGGCCGGTGGCCAGCTCGACGGTGCCGTGCTGCAGGTTGGTGCCGATGAAGTCGCCGCTCTTGACGGCGTTGAGCCCGTCCTCGATGCCGTCGACGCCGACGATCGGGATCTTGACGCCGGCCTCACGCGTGGCCTGCAGGGCGCCCAGCCCCATGTCGTCGTTCTCCGCGACGACGCCGTCGATCTTGCCGCCGAAGCTGGACAACCAGTTCTTCATCTTGTTGACGGCCTCGTCGCGCTTCCAGTTGGCTGTGTCCTTGGCGAGGATCTTGATGTCGGGGTACTTGGCCAGGATGTTCTGGATGCCCTTGGTACGGTCGATCTCTCCCGACTGGCCGAGCGGGCCCTGGAGGACGACGATGTTGCCCTTGCCGTTGAGCTCGTCCGCCATCATCTGCATCTCCTGCTCGCCGGCCTTGACGTCGTCGGGCAGGACGGTGCCGGCCAGGTCTTTGCTGTCGAGCCCGGCGTTGACGGCGAGGAACGGGATGTTCTTGGCCTTGGCCGAGGCGACCTGCGGACCCAGCGAGTCGGCTTGGACGGGGACGACCATGATGGCGTCCACGCCGGCGTTGACGAACTGGTCGACCTGGCTCGCCTGGGTGCTGACGTCCAGGTTGGCGGAGTTCCAGAGGACCTCGATGTTGTTGGCCTTGGCGTAGGCGTCGATGCCGGCCTTCCCTGCGGTGATGAAGGACGACATGTCGTAGACGCTGATGCCGACCCGGATGCCTCCCTCACCGGA
The DNA here is from genome assembly GCF_004349015.1 of Nonomuraea diastatica. Taxonomy (NCBI): domain Bacteria; kingdom Bacillati; phylum Actinomycetota; class Actinomycetes; order Streptosporangiales; family Streptosporangiaceae; genus Nonomuraea; species Nonomuraea diastatica. The sequence continues at coordinate 50,507 of NZ_SMKP01000003.1, read as the reverse complement.
CGCGCCGGCGTTGGGGTCGCCGGCGCCGCAGGCGGAGGTGGCCAGCAGGGTCGCGCTCACCGCGGCGAGGACGATGGCACGCAAGCTTTTCATGCGCATGGAAACTCCATTGGTGCGTTTTCGTGCGGGTCTGTGTGCGGAGGCGGGGCGGTCAGCCCCTGCGTTTGGCGGACCAGACGTCCACGGTGACTGCGGCGACGATGAGCGCGCCCTTGATCACGCTCTGCCAGTAGGCGGGCACGACGAGGATGTCGAGGCCGTTGTTCAGCGTCTGGATGAGGAACAGGCCGAGCGCCGTGCCGAGGATGCTGCCCCGGCCGCCGAGCAGGCTCGCGCCGCCGATGACGACGGCGGCGATGGCGTCCAGCTCGTAGCCCTGGCCGAGGTTGGGCGGGCCGGAGATGACCCTGGAGGCGAGCATCACGCCGGACAGCCCGGCGAGCAGCCCGCTGAGTGCGTAGACGCTGAACAGGATCCTGGTGGTCTTGACGCCGGCGATCTGCGCCGCGACGGGGTTGCCGCCCACGGCGTAGACGCGCATTCCGTACGAGGTTCGCTTCATGATCAGGGCGAGCGCGATGATGCCGACGATCATGACCACGACGGGGATCTGCAGGCCGAGGATCTGGTTGTTGGCGATCTCGCCGAAGTTCTGCGGAAGGCCGTTGATCGGCGCGCCCTGGCCCACGACGTACGCCAGCCCGGACGCCGTGGTCAGCATGCCGAGCGTGGCGATGAACGGTGGCACGTTCACTTTCGAGACGAGGAAGCCGTTGACCGCCCCCGCAGCGAGCCCGACCAGCATGGCGACCAGAAGGGACAACCAAAGCCGCTCGGGATGATCCTTCACCGTGTAGGCCGCGGTCATCGCGCTGAGAGCGATGACGCTGCCCACGGACAGGTCGATGCCGCCGGTGAGGATGACCAGCGTCTGGCCCAGCGCGATGAGCGCGAAGGGCGCCGCGGCGATGGCGATCGTCTGGAGGTTGTCCACCGTTCCGAAACGTGCGCTGCGGTAGCTGAAATAGGCGATGATCAGGAGCATCACCACCACCATCGAGTGGCGGATCAGCTGGTCGCGGATCCATGGTCCGGACAAGCGCCAGGTCAGGAGCCGTGCGGCCGTTCCTCCGGGGTTCGTAGGCTCCTGGGCTGACTCCTGCGAGGTCATCGGCCCTCCTTCTCGGTGTGTTGGGGCGCGGGGCCGGTGTCCGGGTTCAGTCCGGCGGCGTACCTGAAGATCACGTCCTGGACGTGGGGGGAGGACAGGTCCTCGCGGGTCAGCTCGCCCGCGACCGCTCCTCCGCGCATGACGAGCGCCCGGTGGGCAAGGCTGAGGATCTCGGGCATGTCGGAGGAGGCCATGACGACGGCCATCCCCGAGGCCGCGAGCTCGGTGATGATGCGGTAGATCTCGCTGCGCGCGCCGACGTCGACGCCGCGGGTGGGTTCGTCGAGCAGGAGGACGTTGACGCTGCCGGTCAGCCAGCGCGCCAGGACCACCTTCTGCTGGTTGCCGCCGGAGAGCGTGCCGACCTGCTGTGACAGCCCGCGACTGCGCAGCTTGACCGACTCCATCGCCGCGCCGACCTGTCTGCCGCGGCTGCGCTGCCGCAACCATCCGGCGACGGTGAAGCGGGACAGCCGGGGCAGGGAGCCGTTGTCCAGCACGTCCATGGTCAGCACGGCCCCGGCTCCTTTGCGGTCCTCCGGGACGAGGGCCATGCCGCGGGTGATCGCGGCGGCGGGGGCGTTGCGCTTGACGGGCCTGCCGGCGACGGTGACGGTCCCCGCGGTGCTCTTGCGCACGCCGAAGATCGCTTCGAGGAGTTCGGTACGGCCTGCCCCCACGAGCCCGGCCAGCCCGAGGATCTCGCCGCGGCGGACGGTCAGGTCCACCGGCCGCGGGTAGCCGCTGACGTGCAGCCCGCTGACCTGAAGGGCGACCTCGTCACCGGGGGCGTGCAGGTCGGGGAAGAAGTCCTGGAGCTCGCGCCCGATCATCGCGTGGACGATCTCGTCGTCCGTGATGTCGCCGATCGCCCGGTCGAGGGCGAGCCCTCCGTCGCGCAGCACGACCACCCTGTCCGCGAGGGCGCGGATCTCCTCCATCTTGTGGGTGGTGTAGAGCATGGCGACGCCCTGCTCGCGCAGCGTGCCGATGACGGCGTAGAGCCGTTCGACCTCGCGTTCCGAGATGGCCGAGCTGGGCTCGTCCAGCAGCAGGATCCGTGCGCCGCCGCTCGTGCTCTTGGCGATCTCGACCAGTTGCCGCAGGCCGACCGGCAGCCGCCGCATGGTCGCCTGCGGGTCGATCTCCACGCCGAAGACGTCCAGGAGCTCGCGGGCCCTGCGCGCCATCGCCCGCCGGTCGAGCAGCCCCGCTCGGGTGCGCAGCTCCCGGCCGATGAACAGGTTCTCGTACACCTTCATGTCCATGATCGGCGCGAGTTCCTGCGGGATGATCGCCACCCCGTGCCGGTGGGCCGCCTGCGGATCGGCATGGGGCAGTGGCTCGCCGCCGACCAGGACCTGGCCGTCGTCGGGCTTGACCTGGCCGGAGGCGATCTTCATCAGCGTCGACTTGCCCGCGCCGTTCTCTCCGGCGAGGGCGGTGACGGAACCGGCCTCGAGTGCCAGAGAGACGCCCTTCAACACGGGCACGCCGCCGAATGCCTTGGCCAGATCCCGGCACTCCAATGCGACATCTTCCACGACTGATCTCCAGTCCCGGCCTTGACGGCTCGGCGCTTGGTCGAGGTCCGCTCGGGGAACGGTGGCGGTCCTGAACGGGTCCGGACGTGAACGAGAACGTGACGGTGCGAGAAGCCGATCCAGGTCAGAGTGGTCGGCGCTCGCCCCGGCAGGTTCCCGAGCGACATCCCTTTGTTTGCTTGTGTGAACATCACACGAGACGACATACCAGTGTCAAGGGTGTGTTACCTATTCGATACATGTTGTATGGACCGGCGCCTGGCGCTCATTGACCAGGGATAGTCCCGCATTACTCAGCCTTGAACTCGCTGACCGCATCCTCTATCGTTCACTCGCCAGCAGGTCCATGGCGTCTCCGGATGAGACTGCGGGTGTGACAGTTGACAAGACTGAACAACAAAGGAGAGCGAAGACGGCATGGGCGTCAGGAGCAGCGTGGATCTGGAGAGCAGACGCCAGGCGCTGGCCGAGCTACTGTCGTCCAGCGGCAGTCTGCGCATCGAAGACCTGGCCGCCCGCTTCGGGGTCAGCACCATGACGATCCGGCGGGATCTGCAGGCGCTGGAGGACGAAGGCCTGGTCCGCCGCGTGCGCGGCGGCGCCGTCAGCTCGGCGCAGCCCTTCGAAGCACGTAAGAGCCGGGCCCGCAGGGCGAAGGAGGAGATCGCGCGGAAGCTGACCGGCCTGGTGCCCTCCGGCGGGGTGGGCATCTGCATGGACGCCTCGTCGACGCTGGCCGTGCTCGCCGGCTCGATGCCGACCGCCGAGAACCTGTCCGTCGTCACCGACGGGATCGAGACCTTCCTGACCCTGACCAGAGACGCGCGGGTGCACGCCTACCTGACAGGGGGCCAGAAGGACCCCAACGCGGGCAGCCTCGTCGGCCCGCTGACCTCCCTGGCCCTGAAGCAGTTCTCATTCGCGCGGGCGTTCCTGTCCGCCGCCGCCATCGACCCGCACTTCGGCACCAGTGAGTTCAGCGCGGAGGAATGCGAGATCAAGCGGCTCATGGCCGAGCTGTCCGAGCATGTCGTCATGGCGGTCGACTCGCAGAAACTCGGCACGGGAGCCGCCGCCCGCTGCCTGCCCTGGGACGGGATCGACCTGATGGTCACCGAGCTCGACGTCTCCGACGACCGGCTCGACCCTTACCGCGACCACGTCGAGCTGCTCTGATCTCGCCCCCACGTGGCGGCCCGTGGCGGCGCGCTGCTCAGGCGCCTTCCACCGCGTACGTCACCAGCGTGGTCAGCACGTCCCTGACCGACGTGCGGTCGCGCACGTCGCAGAGGACGATCGGGACGTGCGCGGTCAGCCCGAGCGCCCGCCGTACCTTGGTCGGGTCGTGGCGGCGGGCGCCGTCGAAGCAGTTCACGCCGACCACGAACGGGATGCCGCGCTGCTCGAAGTAGTCCACCGCGGGGAACGAGTCCTGCAGGCGGCGGGTGTCGGCGAGCACGACCGCGCCGAGCGCGCCGAGCGCGAGCTCGTCCCACATGAACCAGAACCGGTCCTGCCCGGGGGTGCCGAACAGGTACAACCAGAGCCCCTCGCGAATGGTGATACGGCCGAAGTCCAGCGCCACGGTGGTGGTGTTCTTGGACTCCACACCCGAGACGTCGTCCACCCCTACGCCGCGCTCGCTCAGCAGTTCCTCGGTGTGCAGCGGCCGGATCTCGCTGATCGTGCCCACCATGGTCGTCTTGCCGACACCGAACCCGCCCGCGATGAGGATCTTGATGGCCAGCGCCGAGGTGACCGCGGTCGCCCCCGGCTCATAGGCTGCGTAGTCCATCCAGCACTTCCCTGTAGATGTGTTCGTCGATCGTCTGCGCGACCGGGCGCGGGCGCTCAATGGTGACGAAACCCTCTCGCCGGAGGTCACCCAGGATCACCCGGGTGACGTTGAGCGGCAGCCGGAGGTGCGCCGCGACGTCCGCCACCGGCGTGGGTCTGCGGCACACCGACAACACGGCGCGATATTCCGGGATCAGGTCCGCGAGGGTGTGCGGGCCGCCGACCGTCGTGACGATGGCCACCAGGTCGAACGTCTCGCCCTGCGGGCGCGCTCTTCCCCCGGTCAGGCCGTACAGCCGGATCAGCGGCCCGGGATCCTGCCCTGTCACGGTCTTGTGCCGTTCCAGGCGGGTGCCGGCGCCGCTCCTCTCGGCTGCGCGGAAAGGTGCTCGCCGACCCTCTTGACCATGAGCGCCATCTCGTACGTGACCATGCCCAGCTCGGCGTCGCCCGCGGCGAGCACGGCCAGCCGCGCGCCCTGACCGGCGGCGGTGACGAACAGGAAACCACCCTCCATCTCGATGATGGTCTGCCGTACGCCGCCCAGGCCGAAGTGCCGTCCCGCGCCCATGGCGAGGCTGTGGCTGCCAGCGGAGATGGCGGACAGGTGCTCGGCGTCCTCCCGGGTCAGCTCCTGGGAACCGCCCATGGCCAGCCCGTCGGAGGACAGCACGATGGCGTGGCGGATGCCGGGGACGCGCTGGGTGAGGTCGTCGAGGAGCCAGCTCAGTTCACTTCTGGGGTCGGGCATCGGGATGGTCGTCCTTTCGGTTCCACATGTCGGCTCCGTGCTCGACCTGGCGGCGTCCTTGCCGCCAGCCCTGCTGCATGGACGACATGAGTTGTGCGAGTTCCTCAGGCGAGCGCGCCGATACCGGTCGCCGCGCAGGGCCTCCGGTGGAACGCAGCTGGGGAGCCAAGCTTGCCTGCGGTATCCGCATCGGCAGCCCGTCGAGGTCTTCGTCCGCGTCCTGAGCCGGCACCGTGACGCTCCAGTCGGCGGGCGGTCCTGGCGGCTGGGCGGCGGAAGGGTGAGCCTGCCGGGGCACCGGGCCGGGCCCCGTCCCAGAGATCCGCCCAGAGATCGGCCCAGAGAGGGGGCCGGAGAGGGAGCCCGTCAGCGGTTCGTCCGCCGGTCGGGCCGGACCGCCGCGTCTCGGCGCGGGCGGGGCCTCGAACCAGGTGGCCCGCGCGGGCTCGGGGGAAGGACCGGCCGGATCGGCGTGGTCACCGGGGACGTTCCCGCCGTTCACCGCGTCCGGCCGTTCGGGAGCGGCGGACACGACGCCGGAAAGGGCGCCGGAGGGGGTGCCGGACGGTGCCGTGCCGAGCGCCCGCGTGGGCCTGCCGGCGCGGTCGCCGGCGGTGACGGAGGCGTTTCCGGCCTCGGCGAGCAGGACGGTGGGCAGCAGCACGATCGCGGTGGTCCCGTCGTATGGTGAGGGGCGCAGCGAGACCTTGATCCCGTGCCGGGCCGCGAGCCTGGCCACCACGAAGAGGCCGAGCCTGTCGCTGTCGGCCAGGTCGAACTCGGGCGGCTCGGCCAGCCGGGCGTTGTACTCCTGGATCACGGCCTCGTTCAGCCCCAGTCCCCGGTCCTCCACCTCCAGCGCGAAGCCGTTGGCCGCCGTCATGCTGCGGATCTGCACGGTCGTGTCGGGCGGGGAGAAGACCGTGGCGTTCTCCACCAGCTCGGCGACCAGGTGGATCACGTCGGTGACGGCCGCGCCGACGAGCAGCGGGGCATCCGGCATGGGGGCGACGGAGACACGGGTGTAGTCCTCGACTTCCAGCACCGCCGCGCGCACGACGTCGAACAGCGGCACCGGGTCGCGCCAGCGGCGGGCGGGGGCGGAGTCGGACAGGATGATCAGGTTCTCGGCGTGCCGCCGCATGCGGGTGGTGAGGTGGTCGAGTTTGAACAGGTCCTCCAGGACCTCCGGCTCCTCGACGCGGCGCTCCATGATGTCGAGCAATGAGAGCTGGCGGTGCAGCAGCGCCTGGTTGCGCCAGGCCAGGTTGAGGAAGACCTGGCTGACGCCCTTGCGCAGCGTCGCCTGGCCCACCGCGGCCTCGACCGCGGTGCGGCGTACGGCGTAGAACGCGTCGACCACGCGGTCGACCTCGGCCGTGTCGGCGGGGGCCAGGCCGGGCGCCTCGGTGGCCGGGTCGACGTCCTCGCCGCGCCGCAGCCGCGCGACCAGCCGGGGCAGCCGCTGCTCGGCCAGCTCGACCGCCGACGCCTGCAGCCGTTTGAGCTCGTCGACCAGCGACTGGCCGAACCGGTACGACAGCGCCAGCGACACGACCACGGCCGCCAGGCCCAGCAGGAGGACCAGCCCGATCCGCCAGTAGGCGCCGGTCTTTTGTCCCTCGGCCTCGACCGCGGCGCGGGCCAGCTCCTCCTGCGTGTCGCGGTTGATCGCGCTGAGCAGGGCGTCGGCGTCGCTCTTCCACTGCGCCGGATTCACCGGCGGCGCCCCGTTGGTGTCCCAGGTGAACAGCTCGTCCTCGACCTCGATCAGCCGCTTGTACGGGGCGCCGGCGACCAGCTTGTCGTAGTCGTCCCGCAGGTCGGGGCCGACGTCCCGTTCGGCGTTGGCGAAGACGAGCCGGCGGCTGGTCATTGCGGCGACGAACGCGGCACGGTCGGTGGGCGTCATCTTGCGCTGCACGATCGTGCTGGTGAGCACCGCGTGCTCGCGGCCCAGGTATTCCGCCGTGGCGTTGTAGGCGGCCATGCCGCGCACGGCCCGGTAGGAGGAGACGCTGCTCAGCGCGTCGCGGTCGTTGAACTGCCCGTTGGCGACGCTGATCAGGTTGTCGTACGCCTGGATGATCGTCAGCGGTGGGGCGAGCACGCCGCCGTCAGCGGACGCCCGCAGCGACTGGAGCCCGTCGAGCGCCCGCACGAGCGCCTGCACCTGGGCCGGGGTCTCGGCGCCCGCGGAGTCGACGTCGACGGCGCCGATGACCTCGCGCAGGCGTTCGGCCTTCTCGTCGGTGACGTGCCGCTGCTCGGCCAGTGGCGCGTACGTCGCCGTGCTCTTCGGCGCCTCAGCCGACAGCTGGCGTTCCCGTTGCAGCTCGACGATCAGCTGTAACAACGGCGATCCGATGGCTTCCCAGCGGTCCTGCGTCTGGGAGACCTCGACGATCTCCTCCACGCTGGAGTAGGCGATGAACCCCCACAGGGCGACCATGGACACGAGCGGGAGCAGGAGGATCCTGAGCAGCTTGGTGCGGAGGGGTGGGGGCGAGCTCATGCATCTTGTCCAATTCCGCGCGTGATGATGCGCCGCTGGCAGTCGCAACCTGGTACCGGCCCCCGAGAATGCCCGTCACGACTGGTACGCCTGTGGTCCGTCCACTATGCCGATGGGGCAGATGTACTTCAAGCAACAGATGCGAACATTCGTCCCGAATGGCGGTTTGACTCTTTGTCAGCACACGATTCGTGAAGGTAACCATCGGTAAGGGTCACGGACGGTGATGCCAGGCCCGCCTTCCCTTACCGACAGGCCTCATCCATAAGGCTGCACGGTCACCATGTTCGCCCTCTCCGTCACGGTTCGGCCGAGCTGCGGCACCACGTCCGGGCGCCCGCCGCCGCCGCAGCGACGTGATCTTACGGGGCTTACGTTCTGCCCGGAATCAGGGGACGATGCGGTAGAAACAGGGCAAAACGGTCAGGCAACGGTTTTTGGCCTGCCCTTGACGTCCGGATAGGGACGTTCCTAAGTTGGCCTCCCAATGAACGCAAAGACAGTTCCACTGAGTGGAAGCGAGTCCCGCACCAGCTACCTTGCCCGGTTGCTCGACGTCCTGGACGTCGCGGTCACCCACGAACGCGCCCCCCTGCAACTGGGCGAGATCGCCGCGGCGGCGGGCGTGCCGCCCTCGACCGCGTCAAGGCTGGTCGCGCTGCTCGTCGAGCGCGGATTCCTGGTGCAGCTGGACAGGTCCGGCTACGCCGCGGGGCCGAGGTTGCTGCACCTGTCCGTGCGGACGCTCGACCAGATGCACGCCGCCGACCGGCTGAAGGCGTCCGTGGAGGCCCTGGCCGAGCGGACCGGCGAGAGCGCGAGCGCGGGGCTGTTGGTGGGCGACGAGATCGTGCTGGTGGCGCGGAAGGAGCCCGCGCACTCACTGCGGGCCGTGGCGCGCGTCGGCGACGTACTCAACCCGCACACCTCGGCCATGGGCAAGGCCGTGCTGGCGATGTTGCCCGCGCAGCGGCGGCTGGAGGTCCTCCGCACCGCCGTCGGCGACCAGGCCGAGCAGGCGCTGCGCGAGACGCAGGCCGAACTCGCCACCGCCCGCCTGGAGGGATTCGCCGTCGATGAGGAGAGCTACGCGGTCGGCCTGCGCTGTCGCGCCGCCGCGATTCTCGACCGGTCGGGGCACGCGGTGGGCGGCATCTCGATCGCCGGGCCCGCGGCGCGCTTCACGCGTGAGAACGCCAACGCCTGCGTGCCCGCGCTGCTGGCCGAGGTCAAACGGCTCTCCCTGGAGATCAGGAGAAACAATTGAGCACGTCGCAGTCCCTCTACGAGCGCGCGAGCCGGCACGTCCCCGGCGGGGTGCATTCCAACACCCGTTTCCAGGCGCCGCATCCCGTCTATTTCCACCGTGCCGAAGGCGCGTACCTGTGGGACGTCGAGGGCGACCGTTACCTCGACTGCACCATGGGCAACGCCTCGGTGATGCTCGGCCACGCCTGCCCCGACGTGGACGAGGCCGTCGCCGACGCGGTGAGCCGCGGGCTGACCACCGGGGTGGAGACCGAGGCCGCGGTGACCGCGGTGGAGCTGCTCGCCGGGATGATCCCGGATTTCGGCCGCGTCAGGTTCGCCAACACCGGCACCGAGGCGCTGATGCACGCGCTCACGATCGCCCGCCACCACACCGGCAGGGAGCGGGTGGCCAAGGCCGAGGGCGCCTACCACGGCTGGTTCGACCCGCTCTGGGTGTCGACCTGGCCCGCCCCCGACCAGGTCGGGCCCGCCGATCGGCCGGCCGCGCCCCCCAGCTCCGCCGGCCTGTCGCGGTCGGCGCAGGACACCGTGGTGCTGCCGTTCAACGACGCTGCCGCCACCGAGCGGCTGCTGCGCGAGCACGCCTCCGACCTGGCCTCCGTGGTCGTGGAACCCGTGCTCATCGACATCGGCTACATCCCGGCGACCGGCGAATATCTGCGCTTGCTCCGCGACCTCACCACCGAGCTGGGCATCGTGCTCATCTTCGACGAGCTGCTCACCGGCTTCCGCCTGGCGCCCGGGGGAGCCCGGCAGGTGTACGGCATCACCCCCGACCTGACCACGTACGGCAAGGCCATCTCCAACGGTTACCCGCTGGCGGCGGTCGAGGGCCGCGTGGAGCTGCTGGCCGCCACCGACCCGTCGCGCGGCGGTCCGGTCGGCTGGGTCGGCACCTACAACGGGCACGGCTCGGCGGTGGCCGCGGCCGCGGCGACCCTGCCGCTGCTGGCCGACGGCTCGGCCCAGGCCCGCCTCGACCGGCTCGGCGGCCTGGTGCGCGACGGCTTCGCCGAGTTGTCCCGCACGTACGGCATCCCGGCCATGATCGCGGGCGCGGGCGGCCATTTCCAGCCGTACTTCCTGTCGGAGCCGGTCACCGGCTACCGCACGGCCATGGTCAGCGACCCGGCCCGCTACGCGATCCTGCACCGCGTCGCGCGCGAGCACCGCATCCTGCTCCCGGCCAAGCCGCTGCTGCACGCGGCGCTGTCCACCGCGCACACCGATGCCGACGTCGCGGCCCTGCTGAAGGCGGCCGAGGAGGCGTTCGCGGAAATGAGGAGGAGTACGACATGACCGGTGCCGCGTCCAGCAGTGGGCCCGATGCCGAGCTCCGCGGCATCCGCAAGGTCTACGACAACGGCGCCAGAGGCGTGGAGCAGGTCGACTTCACCGTGGCCAAAGGGGAGTTCTTCTCCATGCTGGGGCCCTCGGGCTGCGGCAAGAGCACGACGCTGCGCATCCTGGCGGGGCTGGAGGAGCCCACCTCGGGCGAGGTGCTGATCCGGGGCGAGCCGATGCGGGGCCGTCCCGCGCACCGGCGCCCCACGAACATGGTCTTCCAGCGCCTGGCCCTGTTCCCGCACCTGACCGTGGCCGACAACATCGCGTTCGGGCCGAGGCTGCGGCGCAGGCCGGCCAGGCAGGTGGCCGAGATCGTCGGCTCGATGCTGGACCTGGTGGACCTGACCGGGTACGGCAAGCGGTACCCCGCCCAGCTGTCGGGCGGCCAGCAGCAGCGGGTGGCCATCGCCCGCGCGCTGGCCAACGAGCCGGCCGTGCTGCTGCTCGACGAGCCGCTGGGCGCGCTCGACCTGCGGCTGCGGGTGCAGATGCAGCAGGCGCTCAAAAGGATCCAGCACGACTCGGGCACCACGTTCGTCTACGTCACCCATGACCAGGTGGAGGCGCTGACGATGTCGGACCGGATGGCGGTGATGAACGAGGGCCGCATCGAGCAGATCGGTCCGCCGGCCGAGCTCTACCGGTCGCCGGCCACCACGTTCACCGCCACCTTCCTCGGCGACACGAACCTGTTCGTAGGCGCGTACGACGGCGGCCTGCTGGAGTCGGAGGGCATTGGCGTCAAGGTGGGCCGGCCCGGCCGCGCGGTGTCCGTGCGGCCCGAGCACGTCGCCGTCGGCACGGGCCTGACCTGCGCCAACCGCTATCACGGCCGCCTGGAGGACGTGATCTTCCAGGGGGCGAGCACGCGTTACCACGTACGTCTGGCCTCCGGGGTCCTGGTGATCTCCGAACGGCGCGAAGAAGCCGGATCCACCCTGACGGTCGGCGACGAGGTCGAGACCGGCTGGGACGTGGACGCCGGTGTCGTCCTCGACCACTGAGGGAGTTAGATCGAAATGACGGATATCTCGCGACGCCGGTTCCTTGATATTGCGGCCGGTACCGCGGCCGGAACGGCGAGCCTGGCGCTCGCCACGGCCTGCGGCAGCGTGTCCCCCCAATCCGCCGCGCCGTCCGCGTCGAAGGGCGGCAAGCTCACCCTGACCATGTTCGCTTTCCTCGGCGGCGACCTCGGCAAGATGCCCAAGGAGTTCGCCGAGGAGTACATGGCCTCCCACAAGAACGTCGAGCTCAAGATCTACGAGCAGTCGAACTCCGTCGGCTACACCAAGATGCTGGCCCAGAAGAAGGCCGCCCCCGACCGGCCGCTCGTCAACTTCGGCTTCTTCAACGCCCAGACCTCCGTCCAGGGCGCCGACGACAAGATGTTCACCAAGCTCGACTACGCGGCGATGAGCAACGCCGCCGACATCGACGAGCGGTTCCGCTACGACGACGGCATCGGGATCGGGATCGGGATCGACCAGCTCGGCCTGCTCTACAACAAGCAGGAGATCACGCAGGCACCCGGCTCGTGGGCCGAGCTGTGGAACCACGCCCATCAGGGGAAGGTCGCGTTCTTCTCCTTCCCCTGGTACGCCGTCTACATGGCCGCCAAGCTGAACGGCGGCGGCCTGGACAACATGGAGCCCGGCTGGGAGTTGTGGAAACGCGAGGCCAAGCAGATCCGGCTGCTGGTCGAGTCGAACCCGCAATATCTCAACGTGCTCAGCAACGGCACCGCGCCGCTGACCGCCTACTTCGCCGGCACCGGACAACAGTGGATCAACACCGGCGCCCCGCTGACGTACGTCGTGCCCAAGGAGGGCGCGATCCCGCTGCCGGTCAACCTCCAGGCCGTCGCTGGCCAGTCGCAGAGCCAGCTCGAAGCCATCCACGACATCATCAACGAGATGCTCTCTCCCAAGTGGTGCGCCCGCTGGGCGGAGACCAGCGTCGAGGTGCCCGCCAACACCAAGGCCGAGCTGCCCGAGAGCCTGGCCGGCCTGCCCGCCTTCAGCAAGGCGACCAGCGACGGGTTCCAGCAGATCGACTACGGCATCGTGGGGCGCAACAACGCCGAGTGGCAGAAACGCTGGGAAACCGACGTCGCCTCGCGCATCTGAGGGGCCCGGTCACATGCGCAGACATCGCACGGCCTACCTGCTGGCGGCGCCCAGCGTCGTCCTGCTGGCCGGTGTGTTCGCAGGGGCCATGCTCACCCTGCTCGAATACAGCTTCCACCAGTACCTGCCCGACGGCACCGACATCGCGCACACGACAGTCACCTGGCAGACGTTCCTGACGGGCGGCTACCACTGGCAGATCGTCAGGGAGACCGTGGTGCTCGGCCTGATCACCACGGTCGCCGCCGCGGTGGTCGGCTATCCCACGGCCTACGCCCTGCACCGGGTGCGGCAGTCGCGGTGGCGTTACGTGGGGTTGTTCATCATCTTCGCCCCGCTGCTGACCAGTGTCGTGTCCCGCACCTACGGCTGGGAGCTGATCCTGGGCGACAGCGGGGTGCTCAACAGCCTGCTCGAACCGGCCGGGCTCGGTCCGGTGGAGCTGCTCTACGAGCGCTCGTCCGTGGTGATCGCGCTGGTGCACATCCTGCTGCCGTTCATGGTCTTCCCGATCACCCAGTCGCTCGGGCAGCTCGACCCGGCGTTCGGAGAGGCGGCAGGCGACCTCGGCGCGGGCGCGTTCCGGTGCTTCGTCAAGGTCACGCTGCCGCTGACCACGCCCGGCCTGATCGGCGGGGCACAACTGGTGTTCGCGTTGTCGATCAGCTCGTTCGCCACGCCCAGTCTGCTCGGCGGCGGCCGGGTGAACGTGCTGGCCACCGAGATCTACGACAACGTCAACAACGTCGACTGGCCGCTCGCGGCGGTCTCGTCGTACGCGCTGCTGGCGCTGGCCGTCGTCGCGCTGGGCGTCTTCGGCTGGCTGCAGCGGCGTACCGGGCGGGCCGAGCAGGGCGGGGTGACGGCGGCGGGCGCGGCCTCCTCCGGAGCGCGCGGCTGGAGCGTGTGGCTCGCGATCGTCTACGTCTACGTGCTGCTGCCGCTGCTCATCATCGTGATCAACTCGTTCTCGTCCGTCTCGTACGGCACGTGGCCGCCGCCGGGGTTGTCGGCCAAGTGGTACGCCAACCTCTTCGAGCAGGAAGGACTGGGCGCGGCGACCCTGCTGAGCCTGGAGGTGGCGATCGCGGCCACCATTCTCGCAATGGTCATCGGCACGGCCGTCGCGGTGTCGCTGGTCCGGCACCGCATGCCGGGGCGCGGGCCGCTGCAGTCGTTCGTGCTCTCGCCCACCGTCGTGCCCAAGGTGGCCTTCGGCTTCGCCGGGTTCATCTACCTGCACCGGCTGGGCCTGTTCGGCGGCGTGGCCGGCCTCGTCGTGACGCACACCGTGATCGTGTTGCCGTTCGTCGTCATCGTGGTGACGGCGGCGCTGATGCGGGCCGACGCCACCCTCGACGCGGCCGCCAAGGACCTGGGAGCCGCGCCGCTGCGGGCCTTCCGGCTGGCCACGCTGCCGCAGATCAGGCCCGCGCTGATCGCGGCCGCGCTGTTCGCGTTCGTGGTGAGCTTCGACGAGGTGGACATGACGGTCTTCCTGCTCTCGCCCGACCAGAACACGCTGCCGGTCTGGATGTTCGTCTACATGCAGAAATTCCAGGACCCGACGCTGGCCGCGCTCTCCACCCTGCTCATCGTCGCCGCCCTGGCCATCGCCGCGACCGTCGCGGTGCTGCTGGCCCGCTCCGGCGTGTTCTCCTCGCTGACCACCTCCCCAGAAGAAACCGTAGAGAAAGTGAAGGAAGGATCCTCCGCATGACCGTCGAACAGATCCCGGTGACCACGCTGGCCGGCGGCCACCGCCTGGAGCTGACCGTGCACACCCTGCGAGGCGCCTCCGACGGCCCGCGCATGGTGATGTTCGGCGGCATCCACGGCGACGAGCCGATGGGATCGGAGACGGTCCGCCGCCTCCTGGACGCCATCGACCCCGCCCAGCTCAGCGGCACCGTCGTCGCGGTCCCCGTGGCCAACCCGTACGCGCACCAGGCGCTGACCCGCAACACGCCGCTCGACGGCGTCAACCTCAACCGCATCTTCCCCGGCGACCGGGGCGGCAGCGTCACCGAGCAGCTGGCCGCCGTGCTCTCCGGGATCCTGGAGGGCGCCGACTACTTCATCGACTTCCACTCGGGCGGCAACTTCGCCACCGTGGAGTACGCCTACCTCCACGACGCAGGCGCCGAGATGTCGCGGGCGTACGGCACGTCCGTGCTCTACCGCGGCCACCCCTACGGCGGGTCGGCCACCGGCTGGGCGCTGGAGAAGGGCGTGCGCTGCATGGTCAGCGAGCTCGGCGGCGGCGGCCAGCGCATCGGGCACTACCTGAAGCGGGGCGTCGACGGCACGCTGAACGTCCTGCGCGCCATCGGCATGCTGCCGGGCGACCCGGTGGCGCCGCCGGAGGACCAGGTGATCGTGGACACGCTGACCACGCTCAGGCCGGCCGTCGGCGGCACCGTGGTGTCGGACTTCGGCGCCGCGCGCCTGGGGGAGCGTGTCCCCAAGGGCACGGTGCTGGCCAAGGTCGTCAGCCCGTACACCTCTGAGGAGCTCGAAGTGATCACTGCGCCGTACGAGCCGAGCATCCTGGTCCTCGGCCGCGAGCACCTCACCAACGTCGCCCCCGGTGACTACGGCTTCATGGTCGCCGACGGCGCCACCGCCAAGCCGGCCGACCCGGGCTGAGCGACCCGCGATGTGTGGACGGACGCCGAAGTGTCACACAGCGTCGCCGTGATGCGTACTACCGTCATCGCGTATGAGGCACACGACCGTCACGACATCGTTAATCGCCGCCTTTCTGGTCGCCGGCTGCTCGATCACGACCCCCGAGCCCGACCAGAAAGGCATCGTCTACGACGCGGGCGTCTTCTCCGACACCACGTTCCAGAACTGCGTCGACCCGGGCGTGCGCGACGTGTCCGGCCCGGGTGACCAGGGTTACGTCTATCCGGCCGGCCAGCGCACGTTCGAGTTCGCCGCCGACCCCAATGATCCGGAAGGCGAGAAGACGAAGCCGGGGGCCGAGTCCGGGCCACTGACGATGTGGACCAAGGACCCGCTGGAGATGCGGGTGTCCGGCGTCGTCACGTTCTCGCTCACCAGCGACTGCAAGACGTTGCGGCAGTTCCACGAGCAGATCGGGCTGAAGTACGAAGCCGACACCGACGAGGGCTGGGACAAACTGCTCAGCGTCTACATCGGCCAGCCGCTCGACCGGGCCCTCGACGCGGCCAGCAAGGAGTTCGCCTGGCGTGAGCTGACGTACCGCGACCCGGAGGCCAAGCAGAAGTGGGAGGCGAAGGTCGCCGAGTACATGGGGCAGTTCCTTCGTGAGCAGGGCGGCACCGCCTTCTTCGACAAGTTCTCGGTCACGCTGCAACAGCCGCAGCCGCCGCTGAAGGTGCGCGAGGCGATGGCCGCCGTCCAGCAGGCGCAGGAGGAGAACACGGCGCAGAAGGCGAAGAACGAGAAGGCGCGCACCGAGCTGGAGGCCATCAAGGCGCTGAAGGACGTGCTCGGCGCGCAGGGCGCGGTCATGTGGCAGGCCGTCAAGGACGGGCGAATCCAGATCATCGTCTCCGACAGCGGCCAGATCAACGTCACGCCGAACCAGGGGCGGAAGGGCAACTGACCTGCCGCCCCCGGTCCGTGCCCGCCTGCCTACAGGGGAAGGAGGGGTTTGGAGAGGGTGTAGACCCCGCCCATCTTGCTGTCGGGCAGGTCGTTGACGACGGCGGCCAACGCCTTGGCCGAGATGACGTGGGACCCGAGCGCGCCCTTGGCGGCGTTCGGGTCCCAGACGGTGATCGTGCCCTTGGCCTTGTCGTAGCCGTAGGCCACGATCGCGTGGCCGTAGGTCCTGTCCGCCTTGCTCCACGGCAGCTTGTTGCCCTGAACCGCGAGGATCGTGGGCCTCTTGAGCACGCCCACCGCCTGCGAGACGCGGAGCATCAGCGCGCCGGGCCTGCCCTTCCCGTAGGTCAGGCGGAACATGTAGCCCTTCGGCTTGAGGTGTTTGTTGAGCACGTCGAGGGTGTCGCGTCGTTTGGTGACGCCCGCCTTCGGGTCGGTCTTCATCTCCTTGGCGAGCTGATCCTGGCTGCGCTTGATGCCGAACACCTGGAGAACGATCGAGCTGGACGCCGGCGCGCAATAGTAACCCGTCTTCTGCGCCTGCCCCTTGATCTTCACGGAGCCTTCGAACAGCGACAGCCCCGAGAGCCGGGCGCTGACCGGTGGCTCGCCCGCGGTCAGCGCGGCCGCGGGCGAGGCGCCCGTGGACAGGAGCGCGGCGGTCAGAACGGTACCGAGGGCGAGCTTGGCAGCGACCACGTTGTGTCTCTCCGTGCAAGAGGGGTTACCGGAGTGACCAAAATACCGAGTCGACGGTCATACGTGACTATGACTCGATAAGTAGGTCAATTGACAGGATCCGCCTGGCCGGGCCTCAGAGCTTGAAGAGCTTGGGGTACGGCGCGGTGATGCGACGGGTATGGGCGCCGAAGTCGACGAGGACGGCGACGCCCTCCTCGACCCCGATGACCGAACCGAGGCCGTAGGTGTCATGGCTCACCATGTCCTGCAGGACGAAGCTCTCAAGCGGGGGTGGGGCGACTTCGGGGACGTTGAACGGGCTCCCGGGAAGGCGTCGCCGAGGTGCGGATCGGTGGGACGTCATTAATGCAGTATGCGCTGTTATGACGGATATATCTCGATCTTAGCCTCAATTGTGATGTATGTGCAGGCCAGCGACCCGGGAGGCACCCCCCGGGTCAGGCAGGTTCCGGGCCCGAGGGACACGAGGTCGCGCGCCGTCCGGTCTCGAAGTAGGCGATCACCTTCGCGGCGCACCCGGGCACCCGGATGGCGGACCCGTGCACGTCATCGTCCATGGTCACCAGGGTGCCGCCGATGGCCGCCCGCATGGCGAGCACGCCCTCCCACGGAGACAGGGTTTCGTACCGGTGGCCCGACAACATCAGCGAGCCCCCGTGGTGCTTCAGATGCGTCTTGTGAACCGGCAGCGGCCATCCCGCGCACATCGGCGCGACCGGGCTGGTCCGGCCGGTCACCGGGTAACGCTTCAACCGTTTCTGGTAGGCGTTCCAGGCCGCCTCGAACGAGCGCGACCCCAGATCCTCGTTGCAGTGGTACGCGAGGTTCGCCGTTCTGTCGGTGCCGCCGGGCGCGCCGGACGGCGGGCTGCCGAACACCTTCTTGACCGTCGGCGGGGCGCTCGTCCCCTCAGCGTGCCGCAGTTCCCTCAGCACCTGGGCCATCTCGGGCCAGGAGATGCTGGAGCTGCTCGCGGCCTGGGAGATCAGAGCGCCGTCCACGGTGAGGTCGATGTCGGTGAACGTCAGCGGCTCGGCGTCGTACGACTTCCGCATCTTCTCCACCTCGGACACCACCTGCTGACGAGTCCTGCCGAGTCCGTACGTGTCGTCCCGTTCGGCGATCCAGGCGGCCATGCGCTGGAAGTCACGGTCGGTGGCCTTGGCGCGCAACTCCATGGAGACGTCCGCCCGGGAGTAGGGCGGCGCCACACTGTCGAGCCACATCCGATCGACCTTGCCGGGGTGGACACTGCGCAGGACGGCGCCGAGCCATGAGCCCCAGGAGACGCCGAAGAAGCTGATCTTGCGCTCGTTCAGCGCGGCGCGGATCCCGTTGACGTCATGGGCCACGTTCTCGGTCGTGAGTTGCCCGATGAGCTCGGGGTTAGACTCGGCGCACGCCTTGTTCCTCTCGACCGTCTCGTCATAGATCTTTCTGGCCTGCTCCTCTGTGACCGGGCCCGGCTGCGGCCGTCCACCCTGGCCGCCGCCGGCGCAGGCCGCCTTCGTGCTCCGGCCCACGCCCCGCGGGTCGAACCCGATCAGGTCGTAACGGCTGTCCAGGCCGACGCCCTTGGCGACGAGCTCGACGGGCATCAGATAGCCGCTGCCGCCCGGTCCTCCCGGGTTGAGCACCATGGTGCCGAGCCGGCGTTTCTGGTCGGTGGCCTTCAGCCTGGTCAGGGCGACGGTGATCTGCTCGCCGCGCGGATCGTCGTAGGAGCGGGGAACGCTGAGGGTTCCGCACTCCATGCGGCCGATCAGTTGCCTGGCCCTGGTGAGCTCCTCCTCGCTCAGGCGCGAGCCCAACTCGTCGTCCGAGATCTCCGGGCACTTCCGCCAATCGATGACGGGGGGCTTGGTCCAGACGCTCGCCGCCGCGGTCGGCCCGCCCAGCACGAAGGAGCTCGTCAGCAGGGATCCCAAGGCCATGCCGGTCGCTGTCGTACGATTCACAACTCGAAGTCCTTCCCGGAAGGAACGCACCGCGAGCACCGACCCGCGGTGTGCCGGGTTTCCGGCACCTCAGTTGTGCACCAGCGGCCGTTTCCGCCGCGTTTCCGAGCGGCCCCCACCCCTGCAGGGTGAGGGCCGGACGTCGCTAGAACCGCACCTTCCGCAGGTAGCGGTATCCGACCTCCGCCGTACGCCGGGGCGTCACGTCGGGGGTGTCGTTCTCCACGATGTACTCGATCACCCGGTGCCGGTCGAAGATCCGCCGGAAGTCGATGGTCCCGGTGCCGAGGTCGGCCATGTCGCCGTCGAGATGCCGGTCCTTGACGTGGAACTGCAGGACCCGCTGCGGCGCCCGGCGGATCACGTCGAGCGTGAAACGCACCGGATCGCGCACGCCGCGCCCGACGCCGCCGGTGACCGCCCAGTAGAGGTCGATCTCCAGGTGGACCAGGCGCGGATCGAGCTCGGAGGTGAGCACGTCCCAGGGCGTTCTGCCGCCCCCGAGGTCGATGGTGAACTCGTGGGCGTGGTTGTGGTAGCCGTAGCGCAGCCCGGCCTTGCGCGCCGCGGCCGCCTCCACATTCATGCGCTCGGCCCAGGCCTTCCACTGGTCCTCGCTGTCGGAGTTCAGGTAGGGCACCACCATGAACGACTGGCCGAGGGTCAGCGCGTTCTCGATCTTGGTCTCGAGCCCGGCGTCGTCGGCGCTGATGTCGTCGTGGCTGGAGGTGGAGCGGATGCCGATCCCGTCGAGGAACTCACGGAGCTGCTTGGCCGTACGGCCGAAATAGCCGAGCGCCAGCTCGACCTTGGGGTAGCCGATCTCGGCCAGGTAGGTGAGGGTGGCGTCGTAGTTCTGGGCGAGGTCGTCGCGCACCGTCCAGAGCTGCATGCTGATCTGGCCCGGCGGGATGCGGTGCTTGCGGGGGTGGTGCGGCGTCGCCGCGGCGGCGGGCGAGGCGGCGCCGGCGATGGCCGCCGTCCCGAGCCCGAGTCCCGCCGCGAGCAGCGAGCGCCTGCTGGGGCCGTAGCCGTAACACATGAGGGATCTCCTATCGCGTGGGCTGGAGCACGACCCTGTCGGTGCCCGTCAGCGGCGGCAGGTCGCCGCCGGGGTCGGTGTAGGTGGCGACGAAGACGCCGGTCAGCTCGTCGGTCTCCGGGTCGTGCCCGCTCGGCTCGGTGGTCTGGATGGAGCCGGTGCAGCCGCGGGCCGTCGTCTGCGGATGGCCGTGGTCGTCGTGGCCGAGGATGTAGTCCACGGTCACGTCGGCGCAGTCGACCTCCTGGTCGTCGGTGACCCGCACCTCGAACTCGACCACGTCACCGAACGCGAACGGGTCACCGTCCACGGGCCTGACCAGCTCCACGACCGGTGTGGCGTTGCCCACCACGATCCGCACCGACGTCGCCGCCGACCTGCCGTGACGGTCGGTGACCCGGAGCGTGGCCTGGTACAGGCCGTTCTCCTCGTACGTGAACGACCCCTCAGGGCGGCGGGAGTCGACCCGCCCGTCGGCGTCGAAGTCCCACGCGTAGCCGAGCCGGTCGCCGTCGGCGTCGGCGGTGCCGTCGGCGGTGAAGGCGACGGCGAGCGGCGCGTGGCCGGCCGTCACCGACGCCGTGGCCGCGGGGACGGGCGTGTGGTTGCCGGTGTTGCCGATGTAGTCGTAGCGCGCCAGCTGGGCGTCCTCGTTCTCCTCGAAGTAGCCGTCTCCGTACTCCAGCACGTAGAGGGCGCCGTCGGGGCCGAACTCCATGTCCATCGGGTTGTCGAAGACGAGCGACGGCAGCACGTCCTCGATGCGCCCGTCACGGTGGAACGCCTTCACGTAGTCGCGGGTCCACTCGTAGAACAGCGGGACGCCGTCGTAGTACTTCGGCCAGCCCACCGCCGCGCGCCCGCGCGTGTCACGCGGGTCGTAGTCGTGGGCTGGGCCCGCCATCGGGCCGATGCCGCCGGTGCCCAGCTGCGGGAACTCCGTCGAGGGGCCGTACGAGTACCACACCTGCGGCTGCACGACCGGCGGGAGCTCGCGCCCGCCGGTGTTGTGCGGCGACTCGTTGACGGGCGCGGCGCAGTCGAACGCCGCGCCTGACGCGCCGGTCGCGAAATCGTAGTCGACGTACGGGAGCCGCGCCGTCGCGCAGTACGGCCAGCCGTAGTTGCCCGCCCTGCGGATCGTCGTCCACCTGCCCGTGCCCGCCGGGCCGCGCTGGGGGTCGGCCTCCTGCTCGTCGGGGGAGTAGTCGCCCACATAGAGCTCCCCGGTGGACCGGTTGAGCTCGATCCTGAAGGGGTTGCGCAGGCCCATCGCGTAGATCTCCGGCCGGATGCGCGGCGTGCCGGGCCTGAAGAGGTTGCCGCGCGGGATCGTGTAGGAGCCGTCCGCGCGGACCTTGACGCGCAGGATCTTGCCCCGCAGGTCGTTGGTGTTGCCGGAGCTGCGCTGGGCGTCGAAGGCGGGGTTGCGGTCGGGCCGCTCGTCGATCGGGGTGAAGCCGTCGGAGGAGAACGGGTTGGTGTCGTCGCCGGTCGACAGGTAGAGGTTGCCCTGGGCGTCGAACACGATGTCGCCGCCGACATGGCAGCAGATGCCGCGGTCCACCGGCACGTCGAGGACACGCTGCTCGGTGCGGAGGTCGATCGTGTCGCCGGTGAGGCGGAAGCGGGACAGCCGGATCAGCCCCTTGAAGGGCGCGAAGTCGTCCGGCGTGCCGGTGAGCGGGGCGTCGCCCTCGTTGATGTCCGGGGTGGCCGGGTCGTCGACGGGGGTGTCGAGCGGCGGGGAGTAGTAGAGGTAGACCCAGTCGTCCTTCTTCGACCCCTGGCCGAAGCCGGGGCTGAGGGCGATGCTCTGCAGCCCCTCCTCGTCGTGCTGGTAGACGTCGAGCCGCGCGGCCAGGGTGTTGAGGCCGGTCTCGGGGTCGTGCAGCCAGACCTCGCCCTTCCTGGTGGTGTGCAGCACCCGCGAGTCCGGTAACACCGCCAGGTCCATCGGCTCGCCCGGATGGTCGTTCAGCGTCACCTTCTGGAACTGGTCGTCGGGCGGCGGGGCGGCGACGCCGGACGTCCCAGAGGCCGGCGCGGCGGCGTTGGTGGCGGCGTTGGTGGCGGCGGCCGGCATCAGGATGACGGCGGCAGCGACGGCCACGATCGTGGATCTTGGTCCCATGCCTCTCCCTTCGTTCTGCTCAGGGGGGTAAGAGAGGGCAAAGCACCGTGAATGTAACCCGAGTTTCGCCGACACAGGAGGCCCCAATCGCGGATTTCCGGCCGTCTTTCGCCTGTGATCGCACTAAGTGCCGACACGACATCGGATTCCTCCCGGAAATCTGCCGAACGGCAGAGGTGACGGCCCGGCCGGGTCCGTGATCCTTGGTGTCGCACAACCGGCGACGACACCTGGAGGATCGAATGTTCCCTGCCATCAAGGGCATCGCCCTGGCCGCGGTGCTGGCCCTGCCGATCGGCGTGGCGTCCCCGCGGGAACAGGGCTACGACAGAGCCGATCTGCAGCGCGACACCGATGCCGTCCGCGCCGCCGGGGTCGTCGGCGTACAGGCTCGGGTCGTCGGTCCCGGAGGCGAGAACATGGTTGCCACCAGCGGCGTCGCCGACCTCAGGACCAGGCGTCCGGTGCCGGTCGGCGGCCATTTCCGGATCGGCAGCAACAACAAGAGTCTCGTCGCCACCGTGGTCCTGCAACTCGCCGGCGAGAAGCGGCTGTCGCTGGAGGACACCGTCGAGCGATGGCTGCCGGGCGTGGTGAAGGGGAACGGCAACGACGGCACCCGGATCTCGGTACGTACGGGGAGCTGGACTTGTCGGCTGACCTGGGTGCGTCCGGGGCCGGTGCCGCGGTTCCGGCTGAGCCCGTGCCCGCCCGGCGGGGGGAGAGCGACGCGGACGCCGTGCTCGGCGAGATCCGCGACGCCATCGTCAGGGGCGAATACGTGCCCGACCAGCGCCTGGTGGAGGCCGACCTGAGCGCGCGCTTCGGCGCCGGCCGCAGCGCCGTCCGCGCGGCGCTGCTCCAGCTTGCCAACGAGGGGCTCGTGGAGCGCGTGCAGAACCGTGGCGCGCGGGTGCGGACCGTCTCCCTGGCGGAGGCGATCGAGATCTCCGAGGTGCGGATGGTGGTCGAGGGCCTGTGCGCCGCCAAGGCCGCCGAGCGGGCGACCGCCGCCGACGCGGCGGAGCTGCGCGGGATCGGCGCCCGGATGGAGGCGGCCGTGGCCATGGGCGACGTGCTCGGCTACTCCCAGGCCAACCAGCTGCTGCACCAGCGGATCCGCGACCTCAGCGGCCAGGGCACCGCGGAGCGGGTCCTGGAGCGGCTGCGCGCGCAGAGCGTGCGCCACCAGTTCCGGCTGGCGCTCCAGCCCGGCCGCCCCCCGTCTCCCTGCCGGAGCATCTGGCGATCATCGAGGCGATCTGCGCCGGCGACGCCCAGGCGGCCGAGCAGGCGGTCCGCCGCCACCTCGCCAGCGTGATCGAGGCCCTGAAGGCGACGAACCCGCGACCGTCGGGGGCGCTGCCGCGGTAGGCGCCACGCCCGCCCACGGTCCCCACCTCGCCGTGACCGCTGACCGTCTCGCGGCGGCACAGCGTGACCTTGCAACGGGTCCGGAAATCTGCCGGTCATTCGACCGAAATAAGGTTGACATTGGCCATCAGATTGTCAACAATTCTGGCTACTGTTTCATCAACAGGATGGTCGGGAGCCGGCGTGACAAAGATCGCGATGTTGGGACTGGGCGAGGCCGGGCGGATCTACGCACGTGACCTGCGTGCGGCCGGCCTCGGCGTGCGGGGCTTCGACCCCTACGCGCAGGCCGGCGACGACGTGGAGCAGGTGTCCTGCGTGGAAAAGGCCGTGGCCGGCGCCGACCTCGTCATCAGCCTCGTGGGCGCCCGGGCCGCAGAATCGGTCGCCCGGCAGGCTCTTCCTAGTTGTCCGAAACATGCTATCTACGCGGACCTCAACACCGGTTCTCCCACGCTGAAGCGGACGCTGGCGGAGCTGGCCGCGGCCGAGGACGTCCGGTTCGCCGACGTCGCGGTGCTGGCGCCCGTGCCCCGGCAGGGCGCGCGCACCCCGCTGATGGCCAGCGGCACCGGCGCCGACACGTTCGCCGATCTCGTGCGTCCCGCCGCCGTGCCCGTGGAGAGCATTCCCGGCGGAGCGGGCGCGGCCGCCGCCAGGAAGCTGCTGCGCAGCGTCTTCATGAAGGGCATGGCCGCGCTGATGCTGGAGTGCGAGACCGCCGCCGTCGCCGCGGGCGAGCAGGAGTGGCTGCGGGCGCAGATCGTGGCCGAGCTCTCCGGCGACGTCGACCAGCTGATCGACCGGCTGACCGAGGGCAGCAAGGTGCACGCCGCCCGGCGGGCGCACGAAGTCGAGGACGCCGCCGGCTACCTCGCGGAGCTCGGCACCCCCTCCTGGGTCATGGAAGCCTCCCGCACCTGGCTCGCCTCACTGCTGGACTGACCGGTCCCCCTCCACCACGAAAGGGCAACCCGAAACATGACCGTACGAAGAATGCTGGTCGTCGGAGCGCACAGCGCGGACTTCGTCTGGCGCGCCGCGGGCGCCATCGCCAAGCACACCCTGGCCGGCGGCGAAGCCCGGGTGGTGACGCTCTCGTACGGGGAACGCGGCGAGTCCGGCGAGTTGTGGAAGGAGCCCGGCCAGACCGTCGAGAACGTCAAGCGCGTCCGGCATGCCGAGGCCACCGGGGCGGCGCAGGCGGTGGGCGCGAGCTACGAGTGTTTCGACCTGGGCGACTACCCGCTGCGCGCGGGCGGCGACGCCATCGACAGGCTCGCCGAGCTGATGCGCGACTACGCCCCCCACGTCGTCCTCACCCACCCGGAGAAGGACCCGTTCAACCCCGACCACCCCGTGGCCTACCAGGTGGTCTCGCAGGCCCGGCTGCTCACCTCCGGCGCGGTCGTCGAGGCCGGGTTCCGCACCGCGCCGCCGTCGGAGTTCCTGGTGTTCGAGCCCCACCAGCCGGACCTGTGCGGGTTCGTCCCCACGGTGTTCGTCGACATCACCGAGGTGTTCGAGGCGAAGGCCAAGGCCATGGACGCGATGAGCGCGCAGGCGTACCTGAAGCAGTACTACACCGAACGCGCCGGGCACCGGGCCAACCACGCCCGCAAGGTCACCGGCGACAAGGCGATCCGGCACGCCGAGGCGTTCCAGCGGATCGTCCCGAACGTGGTGGGGGCGCTGTGAGCGAGCGGAAGTTCGACGAGCTGGCCCGCCTCGGCGTGGCGACCGTGTACGAGGCGTCCGGCCGCCAGGGCCTGGTCGACGAGGACTTCATCCAGCTGATCCCCGGCACCGCCGTCGCGGGCCCCGCGCGGATCGCGGTGTGCGGCCCGGCCGACAACCGCGCCGTGCACGAGGCCGCCGCCCGCACCCATCCCGGCGACGTCGTCGTGCTCACGCTGGACAACCCGGTGCCCGTGGCGGTGGTCGGCGACCTGCTCGCCACCCAGTTCAAGGCCCAGGGGGCGGCGGGCCTGCTGATCAACGCCTCGGTGCGCGACGCGGACACGCTGCGCGAGCTGGGCCTGCCGATCTGGGCCCGGTGGATCCGGGTGCGCGGCGCGGCCAAGGCGCACCGCGGCGCGATCGACCGGCCCGCCGTCGTCGGCGGCACACTGATCCGCCCCGGAGACGCCGTGCTCATGGACGGGGACGGTGTGGCCGTCGTCGCCGCCGAGCGGATCGACGACGTGGTGGCGGCCGGCCGGGCCCGCGAGGCGAAGGAGGCCAAGGCACGCGAGCAGTACCTCGCGGGCGGGCTCTCCTACGACCTGCACGGCTTCCGCGCGGCCGACGAAAGGGACTCCCCGTGAAGGTCGACGTCCACGGGCTCACCCTGAAGTACGGCGACGCGGTCGCGGTGTCCGACCTGGATTTGGCGGTGAACGAGGGGGAGTCCCTGGTCCTCCTCGGCCAGTCGGGCTGCGGTAAGACCAGCACCATGCGCTGCATCGCGGGGCTGGAGACGCCGGCGTCGGCCGTCATCACCATCGGCGACCAGACGGTCTTCGACAGCGGCAGGGGCATCAACCGCGCGCCGAACAAGCGCAACGTCGGCATGGTGTTCCAGTCGTACGCCATCTGGCCGCACATGACCGTCTTCGAGAACGTGGCCTTCCCGCTCAAGATGAAGGGCAGGAAGAAGGCGGAGATCAACGAGGCCGTCCACGAGACGCTCGAACTCGTCGGCCTCGACCACCTCGCCGAGCGCGGGGCCAGCCTGCTGTCGGGCGGCCAGATGCAGCGGGTCGCCCTGGCCCGCAGCCTCGCCATGCAGCCGTCGGTGCTGCTGCTCGACGAGCCGCTGTCCAACCTGGACGCCCGGCTGCGCCACCGGCTCCGGATGGAGCTGCGCGAGCTGCAACTGCGGCTCAAACTGACCTCGCTGTACGTCACGCACGACCAGGACGAGGCGCTGGCCCTGGCCGACCGGATCGCCCTTATGCAGGCGGGGAGGATCGTGCAGATCGGCGAGCCGCACGAGATCTACGCCAACCCGAAGAGCGCCTCCATCGCGGAGTTCCTCGGGGTCGACAACGTCATCCCCGTCACCCCGGAGGACACCACCTGCGTCCAGCTGACGGCCACCGGGCAGAAGCTGAGCGTCGAGCCGTACGAGGCGGCCGAGACCCTGCGGCTCTGCGTCCGGGCCGAGGACGTTCTGCTCGCCGCGGGCGGGACCGGGGACGTCAACGCGCTGCCGGGGACGATCGTCAGCTTCGCGTTCCAGGGCTCCACCGTCGCCTACCGCGTCCGGGTCGGTGACGGTCTGGAGCTGGACGCCGTCCAGATGAAGTCCGCCGGGCCGCTGTTCGGCATGAACGACGCGGTCACCGTGTCGTTGCCGGCCCGCGCGATGCGGGTGCTCCCCGCGGAAGTGGCCGCGTGATGACGTCACAGACCGCTGAGAAGCCCGTACGGAACCGGCCGCCGGCGTTGCGGGGACGCGCCCGCCGCCTGCTGCGGGAGATCACGCTCCCGGCGGTGCTGCTCGCGCTGCTCGCCCTGCTGATCCTCGCGCCCGTGGCCCTGGTCGTGTTGTCGGCGTTCGCGTCGGACACTCCACGGCCCGGCAACTTCGACCTGAGCGGGCTGACCCTCGACAACTTCGTCAACGTGACGAGCGCCGGCTCCGTGAAGGCGGCGCTCAACTCGCTCGCCGTGGGCGTCGGCGCCTCCGCGCTGGCCCTGCTCATCGGCGGTTTCCTGGCCTTCGTCACCGCCCGCACCAACGTGTACTGGCGCGGGTTCCTCTACCTGGTGGGGCTGCTGCCGATGTTGCTGCCGTCCTACGTGGGCGCGCTGGCGTGGTCGGTCCTGGGCAGCGAGAACGCCGGGCTGGCCAACATCACGCTGCGCGATCTGGGGTTGCCCGGGTTCGTCGACATCAACAACATCGCCGGCCTGATCGTGGTGCTCGCGCTCTACTACGCGCCGTACGCGTTCCTGCTCATCCACGGTGCGCTGAGCCTGATGAACCCGGACCTGGAGGAGGCCGCCAACGTGCACGGCGCGCCGTTCGCCCAGGTGCTGCGCCGGGTCACCCTGCCGCTGGTCACCCCGGCGTTCCTCGGCGCGGCCGTGCTGATCTTGGTGCTCACCATCGAGAACTTCCCGGTGTCGCAGATCATCGGCGGGGCCGCCGGCGTGGAGACGTTGCCCACGTACATCTACCGGCTGATGAACTCGACGCCGTCGCGCGGCAACGAGGCGGCCGCGGTGGCGATCGCCCTGGTGGCGGTCGTGCTCGTGGTCACCGCGCTGCAACGGCGGATGCTGGCCAGGCGCACCTTCACCACCGTCTCCGGCAAGGGCATGAAACCGCGCAGGATCGACCTCGGCGGCTGGCGGCTGCCCGCGCTCCTGGCCGGTCTCGGCTATTTCCTTCTGTCCACCGTGCTCCCGGTGCTCTCGCTGGCGTTCGTCGCCCTGCACGACTCGCCGTACATCGGCACGGTGCTCGGGGCGTTCGGCAAGCCGGACGCGTTCACCGCCGAGGCCTTCGCGGACGTGCTGGACTCCAGCATCGCCCAGCGGGCCACGGTCAACAGCGTCGTGGTGTCGGTCGCGGCGGCGCTGCTCGGCACCCTGCTGGCGTTCGCGGTGGCGTACGTCGTGCAGCGCACCAAGCTGCCGGGCCGCCAGCCGCTGGAGTACGTGTCCATGTTGCCGCTGGCGATCCCGGCGATCGTGCTCGGCCTGGGCCTGCTGTGGACCTGGCTGATCATGCCGATCCCGGTGTACGGGACGCTCGCCGTCATGGTGATCGCGTTCGTCGCGGCGCAGATGCCGCAGGGCTTCCGCGGCGTCGCCTCGTCGATCGGCCAGGTCGACCGCGACCTGGAGGACTCGGCCGTGATGCACGGCGCCTCCCGCACCCGGGCGATCGCCACCATCACGGCGCCGCTGCTGCGGGTCGGTCTCACCTCGACCTTCCTGCTGCTGCTGATGTTGTCGATGCGCGAGCTGACGGTGCCGTTGTTCCTCTTCACCTCGGACACCCGGTTGTTGTCGATCGTGATCTTCGACGACTTCGACAACGGGATCCTGCAGCGGGCGGCCGCCACGAGCCTGCTCTACTGCCTGGTGATCCTCGCCCTCTCCATCTTGTCCAGGCGCTTCGGCGCCAGCGAGCAGAGATAGCTCAACTTCGTAGGGAGACGTCATGAAAGCTGGCCGTACGGATCGGAAATCCCTCGCGACAGCCGTCGCCGCGGTCCTGGCGCTGGCCGGATGCGGCGGGTCCGGCGGCGGTGCCAGCGAGGCCGCGAAGCTGGAGGTCGGCGGCGAGCTGATCGCCGACGAGCAGCTGTTCTCGGCCGCCAAGGAGGAAGGTTCCCTGGTCTTCTACACCGGCGGCAGCGAGCACTCGGAGAAAGCCGTCACCGACGCCTTCACGGAGGCGACCGGGATCGAGGTCGAGACCATCCGGCTGGCCCCGAACAAACTTTCCGAGCGCGTGCTCTCGGAGGTCGGCGCCAAGAAACTCGGCGCCGACGTGATCCGCATCTCGGGGGAGGACATCATCGTCGCCCTCGCCAAAGCGGGATCGTTCCAGAAGGCCCCGCTGCAGGGTGCGGTGAAGACCGCAGCGGGCGACGCGATCGAGGACGACGGGCTCTACTTCTCCAGCTTCGACCGGGTCTACTCGTTCGCGTTCAACAACGCCGTCGTCCCCAAGGGCCAGGAGCCGAAGAACTGGGCGGACCTGCTGGACCCGAAGTGGCGGGGCAAGCTCGGGATCGTCCAGGTCGGAGCAGGCGGCAGCACCGCCGCGCTCACCCGGTTCCAGTTCGACAAGGTCGGCGACGACTACCTGAAGAAGTTCGCCGCCAACAAGCCGCGGATCTTCGACTCGTCCGCGGGGCAGACCGACGCGCTGACGCGCGGCGAGGTGTCCGTGGCGACGATGCCGGTGGCGACGGGGGTCGGGGCCATCGCCGACGGGGCGCCGCTGACGATCGCCGTCCCGGAGGAGGGCGCGGCCGGATACCCGTTCTACGTGGGCGTGGGCGCGCAGGCGCCGTCGCCGAACGCCGCCAAGGTCTTCGCCTCCTGGCTGCTGTCCAAGGACGCCCAGAAGATCGCCGTACAGCAGGGCGACTATCCGGTGCGCGCGGATGTCGGCACTCCGAAGGTCGGCGACACGACCTTCCCCGCCGCCGACTCCGGCTGGCTCTACCGGATCGACGCCGAGACCGCGCTGGAGCACGTCGAGGAGGACGCGAAGCGGTGGCGGCAGATCTTCGGCTACACCGGCTGACGAACCGGTGGCCATCCTCTGGCAGTCCCGGCGGGCCGTCCCGCCGGGCGAAATGATCACGTGAGTCAGGATCGGGGACGTCCGACCAATGAAAGTAGTGGACCGGATTCGTGAAGCCATCTTCGCGGGGGATCTGGCGCCGAATCAGCGGCTCATCGAGGCGGATCTCTGCGCCCAGCTCGGCGCCTCCAGGTCGCATGTGCGCAACGCGCTCGCCGACCTGGTGAGTGAGGGCCTGGTGGAGCGGATCCCCAACCGGGGCGCGCGGGTCCGGGCGATCACCCTCGCGGAGGCCATCGAGTTCACCGAGATCCGCATGGTCGTCGAGGGGCTCTGCGCGGCCAAGGCGGCCGCCAGGGTCACCGACGGCCAGGCCGCCCAGCTGCGCTCCATCGGGGAGCGGATGCGGCAGTACGAGGCGTCCGGCGACCTCATCGAATACTCCAACTGCAACAGGGAGCTGCACGCGTTCATCAGGACGATCAGCGACCAGTCGGCGGCCGGCGACATCATCGAACGCATCCGCGGCAACCTGACGCGCTACCAGGTGCGCCTCGCGCTCCAGTCGGGCCGCGCGGCCGTGTCGCTGCCGCAGCACCTGGAGATCATCGAGGCCATCTGCGCCCGCGACGAGAGCCGGGCGGAGGCCGCCATGCGCGCTCACCTGCGCAGCGTCATCGAGGCCCTGGAGAACACCCGGCCCGCCACGGAGAACGGAGACCCATGGTGACCGGACGTTCCGGCATCCCCTGCATGATCATGCGTGGGGGCACGTCGAAGGGGCTGTACTTCCTCGCGGACGACCTGCCGGGCGACCGCGAGGAGCGCGACGAGCTGCTGCTGCGGATCATGGGCTCGCCGGACCGCCGGCAGATCGACGGCCTGGGCGGCGCCCATCCGCTCACCAGCAAGGTGGCCGTGGTGTCCCCCAGGGGCGACGGCTCGGTCGACTACCTGTTCCTCCAGGTCTTCGTCGACCAGGCGCTGGTGTCGGACCAGCAGAACTGCGGCAACATCCTCGCGGGCGTGGGGCCGTTCGCCATCGAGCGCGGCCTGGTCGCGGCGGGGCAGGACACCACGTCCGTACGCATCGCCATGGCGAACGCCGGCGGCGCCGTGGCCGCGACGGTGCGCACGCCCGGCGGCGAGGTCACCTACGACGGCGACGTCGAGATCGCCGGGGTGCCCGGCACGGCCGCGCCCGTCGTCCTCGACTTCCAGGGCACGGCCGGCTCGACCTGCGGCTCGCTGCTGCCCACAGGACAGGTCAGCGAGGTCATCGACGGCGTCACCGTCACCTGCGTGGACAACGGCATGCCGGTCGTGGTGATGCCCGCCGGTCAGCTGGGCGTCACCGGCGCGGAGAGCCCCGAGGAGCTGGAGAGCGACGCGTCGCTCCGCCGCCGCCTGGAGGCGCTGCGCCTGGAGGCGGGCCGCCGGATGGGGCTGGGCGACGTCAGCGCCACCACGGTGCCCAAACTGACCATGGTCTCCCCGCCGCGGGCCGGCGGCGCCTGCGGCAGCAGGACCTTCATCCCGCACCGGTGCCACACCTCGATCGGCGTGCTGGGCGCGGCGAGCGTGGCGGCGGCGCTGCGGCTGCCGGGCAGCGCGGTCGACGGCATCGCCGCGCTCTCCGACGGCCCGCGGGTGCGGGTGGAACACCCGACGGGCTACCTCGACGTCGAGGTCGAGCTCGACGGGCACGACGTGACCAGGACCGGAGTGGTGCGCACCGCGCGCAAGCTCATCGACGGCATCGCCTACCCGCGGTGACTGCGGGCCGGGCCTTCTGGCCCCTGCTCGTGGTCCACGCGATCCTGGTCCAGGTCATCAGCTACGGGCTGCGGCCGTCGTTGTCGTACGCGGTGATCGAGCTCGGGTACGGGTCGGTGTGGCTGGCCGTGCTCGCGGTGATGTTCGCGCTCCCGCCGCTGATCCTGGCGGTGGCCACGGGCCGCCTCGTCGACCGGGTGGGGGAGCGGCCGAGCATGGTGATCGGCGGGGCCGCGCTGACCGGCGCCTCGGGGATCGCCCTCGTCGCCTCCGAGCACCTCGCGCTGCTGATCGCCGCCACCGCCCTGCTCGGCATCGGCATCATCTTCTCGATGGTCGCCGAGCAGTCGGCGGTGACCGGACAGGCGCGGCGGCGCGGCATGGACACCGTCTTCGGGATCTACACGTTCATCACGTCCCTGGGGCAGGGTGTGGGCCCGCTGCTCCTGCTGATGCCGCCGGCGCCCGGCACCCTCTCGCCGCCGCTGGAGCCGATCGCCGCCGCGTGCGGGCTGGCGAGCCTGGTGACACTGGCGACCTCGTTCGGGTTCGGCAGCCATCACCGCGCCGAGCCGAAGCCCGCCTCCGGGGGTCGCTGGCCGGCGCGGCGGCTGCTCGCCATCCCGGGCATGTACCGGGCGCTGCTGGTCAGTGGGCTGATCCTGGCGTCGATCGACGTGACGCTGGCGTACCTGCCCGCCCTCGCGCACAGCAGGGGCATCGCCCCCGGCTGGGTGACCGCGATGCTCGCCGCCCGCTCGCTCATGACGATGGCGTCGCGCATCAACCTGGGTTTCCTGGTGCGGATGCTCGGGCGCAGGAAGCTCACCGTGGCGGCCTGTGCGGTGTCGGCGCTCGCGCTGTGCGGCCTGCCCCTCCCCGTGCCCGTCGGCGTCCTCATCGGTCTCACCGCCGTGTACGGCTTCGCCTCGGGTCTCGGCCAGCCGATGACGATGGTGTGGGTCACCCGGCTGACTCCGTCCGGCACCCAGGGGACGGTGTTGTCCCTGCGGATCGCGGGCAACCGGCTGGCCCAGACCCTCATCCCGGCGATGTCCGGGGCGGCCGCCGCGGTGAGCGGCGTCTCGGGCGTGCTGCTGCTGACCGGGGCGGCCCTGGGGGTCGCGGCGTGGTCGGCCACGGCGGTCCCCGACGACTGAGATCGGGAAGGCGATTCGGGGAACTTACTACCAAGTAAGGTTCTGTTGATCCCCTGCGTAGGGACACAATTACCGCATGCCATCCTTCATGCCGCTGCTCCCCGGCGACCCGGAGCGTCTGGGCGGCCTCGACCTGCTCGGCAGGCTGGGCGAGGGCGGACAAGGTGTCGTCTACCTGGCCAGGACGCCGATGGAGGCGTACGTGGCCGTCAAATGGCTGCGCCCGGACCAGTCAGGCGACGAGGAGAGCGTCGAACGGTTCCTGCGCGAGGCGCAGGTCGCCCAGCGGGTGGCGTCGTTCTGCACCGCCGACGTGCTCAGCACGGGCGTCCAGCACGGCCGGCCGTACATCATGAGCGAATACGTCGAAGGGCCCTCGCTGGACCGGGTCGTGCGCCAGGAGGGGCCCCGCACCGGCCCCGCGCTCGACCGGCTGGCCATCGGCACGGCCACGGCGCTTGCCGCCATCCATGAGGGCCAGGTCGTGCACCGTGACTTCAAGCCGGGCAACGTCATCATGGCCGGCGACGGGCCGCGCGTGATCGACTTCGGCATCGCGCGCACGCTGGACCCGGTGCAGATGACCAGCAGCACGCAGATCGGCACTCCCGCGTACATGAGCCCCGAGCAGATCCGGGGCACCGCGATCGGGCCGGCGGCCGACATGTTCTCCTGGGCCGCCACGATCGTCTTCGCGTCATGCGGGCGGGCCCCGTTCGGCCATGACGGCACGCACACGGTAATGCAGCGGGTGCTCCACGAGCAGCCCGACCTGGGCACGCTCGACGGCCCGCTGCGCGAGGTGGCCGCGCAGTGCCTGGCGAAGGACCCGGCGCGGCGGCCGACGGCCAAGACCGTCATGATGCGGCTGCTGCGGAGGTCCGGGCCCGAGGCCGAGCCCGTCGAGGAGGGCGGCGGGCCGACGCCCGTCACCCCGCCGGCGGCCGCCCCGCCGTCCGTCCCCCAGCGGCCCGCTCGGGCGCTGCGGCGCAAGACCGTCGTCGTCGGCGCGGCCGTGGTGACGGCCCTGCTCCTCACGGTGGCCGGGGTCGCGGCGGCCGGGCTGATGACGCCGACCGGCGGCGCGGCCCAGCCCACCGCCCCCTCCGCGTCGGCGCCGTCGAAGGCGACGACCCCGGCGCCGCGTCCCACGGCCACGCCCGTCGACACCGATCTGCCCGGCGGTGCCGAGCTCTTCGAACGGCCCGCCGATCCGATCAGGCTGATGTCGTACAGCGTCAACAACGAGAAGACCGACGAGGACGTCTATTACGCCAGGAAGTTACGGCGCGGCACGTTCGGGAAGCACGCCGGCATCCTCGACTCGCTGGTCTCACCCGACGGCCGCTATCACGCGGTCAGGCAGACGGACTACACCTCGGACGGCTACGACTCCGTGCTCATCACCAACGGCGAGGCAGGGGTCAGCTTCCGGGTCAAGACCGTGCGCGATCCGCTGGAGAGTACCATCACCGCCTGGTCAGGGGACAGCTCGAAGATCCTGCTCAACGTGACCAGACCGAATAAGAACGCGCAGGGTGAGAAAGGCCGGGCCACCACAGGCTTCGCCATCGTCGAAGTGGACCGGGCCGACCTGGCCCGGAGCAAGGTGAACGTGGTCGAGGTGAACGACGCCACGCTCGGAAAC
Source organism: Nonomuraea diastatica (assembly GCF_004349015.1). Lineage (NCBI taxonomy): Bacteria > Bacillati > Actinomycetota > Actinomycetes > Streptosporangiales > Streptosporangiaceae > Nonomuraea > Nonomuraea diastatica. The sequence continues at coordinate 16,310 of NZ_SMKP01000003.1, read as the reverse complement.
GACGAGTTCGGCTGGGACGCCCGAGGGGAGGGCGTGATCTACTTCCACGAGAAGATCAAGGGGCTGCGCTTCTACGACGCCTCCGGCCGTCCCACGCGCGACGTGCCCGGCGTTGGAGCGCTTGAGGCCGGCGCCGAGCTCCAGTTCTCGCCCTCGGGCAGGACCTTCGTGACCGACTGCCACGACGGAGAGGCCGACGGCGACCACTGCCTCTGGGACACCGCGACCGGCAAGCAGGCCCGTACGTTCTCCTCCGACTGCGACAAGGTGCTCGGCTGGTTCGGCGAGGACCATCTCTTCTGCTGGGAGCAGGACAACGGCGCCAACGACGAGATCCAGGTCGTGACCCTGGACGGCAAGCTGGTGCGCAGATTGCTGGACGTCCCCAAGGACCTGGATCTCTCGCCCCGGTACGCGGTGAACCCCTCCTCATGACAGAGCCGACTTACCCATGAGTAAGGGTGCTCGGCCTACACAGCGTCGAGACACAATAACGCCATGCCATCCTTTACACCGCTTGTGCCCGGCGATCCCCCCGCACTGGGTGGCCTGGAGCTCCTCGGCAGGCTGGGTGAGGGCGGACAGGGCGTTGTCTACCTAGCCAGAACACCCATGGGTGCGCACGTGGCCATCAAGTGGTTGCGCGGCGACCAGGCGGACGACGAGGAGAGCGTCCAGCGTTTCCTGCGCGAGGCGCAGGTCGCCCAGCAGGTAGCGCCGTTCTGCACCGCGGTCGTGCTCAGCACGGGCGTCGAGCACGACCGGCCGTACATCGTCAGCCAGTACGTCGAAGGCCCCTCCCTGGAGCAGATCGTGCGGGACGAGGGCCCGCGCACCGGCGCCGCGCTGGACCGGCTGGCCATCGGCACCGCCGCGGCGCTGGTCGCCATCCACGAGGGCAAGGTCGTGCACCGTGACTTCAAGCCGGGCAACGTCATCATGGCCGGCGACGGGCCGCGCGTGATCGACTTCGGCATCGCGCGCACGCTGGACCCGGTGCAGATGACCAGCAGCACCCAGATCGGCACTCCCGCCTACATGAGCCCCGAGCAGATCCTGGGCCGGCCGGTGGGGCCGGCGGCCGACATGTTCTCCTGGGCCGCCACGATCGTCTTCGCGTCATGCGGGCGGGCGCCGTTCGGCCATGACGGGCCGCACGCGGTGACGGACCGGGTGCTCAGGGACCCGCCCGACCTGGGCGTGCTCGACGGGCCGCTGCGCGAGGTGGTCGAGCGGTGCCTGGCCAAGGACCCGGCGGAGCGTCCGACGGCCCAGCAGGTGATCATGCGGCTGCTGCGGAAGCCGCCGGGCGCGGGTGACCCGCTCAGGGAGGTGACCTGGGAGCCGCCGCGGGAAGACGGCCAGCCCGTCAAGCGTCCAGAACGCACGCGCCGGTCCGTCGCCGGCGTGGCCGCCGCCGTCACCGCGCTCGTCCTGGTGTCGGGGGCGGCCGGGGTGGCCGTGGGCAAGGCCGTCTACGAGGCCGACCCGCTCACCGCCCGGCCCGCGGCCGCCACGTCGGCGCCGCCCCAGGACACGAGCACGCCGGAACCCGTCGAGACCGAGCCGCCCGGCGACCGGATGACGCTCTACGAGAGCCCGTCCGACCCGATCAGGCTCACGGCGTACGAGGTCTACGACAAGAAGACCGACACCTACGTCGACTACGCCAGGCAGTCGCTGCAGGGCACGTTCGAGAGATATCCCGCCAACGCGAAGTCGCTGGTCTCGCCCAACGGCCGGTATCTCGCGGAGAGGCCCAAGCTCTACACCGACGACGACTACAGCTCGGTCCTCATCACCAACAGGGATGCCGGGTCCAGCTTCCGGGTCAAGACCGTGCGCAAGCCGATGAGCGGCTCCATCCAGGCCTGGTCGAAGGACAGCTCGAAGATCCTGCTCAACGTCACGAAAGAGGTCAAGAACGGCAAGGGCGAGGAGGAATGGCTCACCGTGGGCTTCGCCGTCCTCACCGTGGACCAAGCCGACCTCGCCAGGAGCACGGTGAGCGTGATCGACGCGGCCGACGAGGCGATCGAGCAACACGAGTTCGTCTGGGGCCCCGAGGAGCAGAGCGTGGTCAGCGTCTACGGCGACGACGAGGGGTTACGCTTCTTCGACGTCTCCGGCAAGCTCGTGCGCGACGTGCCGGACGTCGGGGCGCCGCCGTTCGACGACGCGCAGATCTTCTCGCCCTCCGGTGCGACGTTCGTGACCGACTGCCCGAGCGACCACGACGGCGACCACTGCCTCTGGGAGTCCGCCACCGGCAAACAGGTCCGCACGTTCTCCTCCGACTGCGACACGGTGCTCGGCTGGTACGACGAGACGCATCTGTACTGCTGGGAGCGGGACAACGCGAGCATGATCGAGCTCCGGGTCGTGGACTTCGCGGGCAAGCTGGTGCGCGAGCTCATCGAGGTGCGATCAGGGCCGAGCGTGATCGTGCACTACACGGTCAACCCGTCCAGGACCTCCTGAGCCGGGGACCCCTCCCGGGAGGCGGCGGCTAGCGTGATCCGGGTGCATGGAGAGAGGATCGACGGCATGGCGTGGACGGTGCGCAGGCCGCAAAGCAAAGTGGACATCCTGCCGAAGGAGCTCGGAAACTTCGCCGAAGGGCTTCCCACGGCGCAGCCGGGCACGTTGTTCGTCCGGGGCAGCAACGGAGGGATGCGCGTCGCGCCGGATGCCGGGTTCGATGTGGTGTTCGGGCGTTGCGAGCCGGACGTCCACGTCTGCGTCGGCCCGAACGATCCGCACGTCAGCCGGCGGCACGGATACATCACCCGCGAGGACTCGGCCTGGACGTTGTACAACCTCGGCAGGCTGCCCATCCGCCTGCCGGGCTCGCGGCTGGTGCTCACCGGCCACCGGGAGAGGTTGCCGGTGGCGCACACACCGCTGTTCATCGTCGCCCCCGAGCAGGAACACCTGCTCGAGGTGCGGATCGTGATGGGGAGGGCCGACCGCGGCCAGGACAACCGCCACGACGCCGACACCCGCAACCCGCCCGGATGGAAACTGAGCACGGTCGAGCGCCTGGTGCTGGTCTGCCTCGGCCAGCGTTATCTGCGGCCTGAGCCCTGGCCGCAACCGCTGACCTGGGCTCAGGCCGCCGACGAGCTCAACCGCATCCTCCCCGGTCAGGGCTGGACGGCCAAGCGCGCCGCCCACGTCGTCACCCAGACGCGCAAGCGGCTCAGCCCCAAGGTGCCGGGGCTCCTGGAGGAGGAGATCCCGCCGCCGCTGGGCAACACGCTCAACCACAACCTGATCACGGAGCTGCTGGCCACCTCCACGATCGGCCCGTCCGACCTCGTCCTTCTCGACGGGCCGGACACGACGGGCGCTCCGCCCGCCTAGCCGGCGAGAAGCCGGTGCGGGTGCTCACGGTTTCGCCCGGTCAGCCGGCGAAGCCGGTGATGATGCCCATGGTGAGGGCGGTGCGCTCCGGGATGTGCTCGACGATGGCGTGCTCGGAGCGGGAGTGGGAACCCGCCCCCACGGGGCCGAGCCCGTCGAGCACGGGGCGGCCGAGCGCGGAGACGAAGTTGGCGTCGCTGGCGCCGCCGACCCCCGCCTCACGCAGGTCGAGGCCCTGCTCGATGGCGGCTTTGCAGGCCCTGGCGAACAGGTCTTCCGAGGCCGGGTTGGGGGTCATCGGAGGCCGGTTCCACTCGCCGGTCAGCGCGATGGACACGCGCGGGTCGGGCGAGCGCAGCGCGGCGAGCGCGGCGTCCACGCGGGCCATCTCGTCGGGTTGGGAGACGCGTACGTCGATCCCGCAGGTGGCGCGCCCGGCGGTGACGTTGGTGCCGGTGCCGCCGTTGACGACGCCGACGTTGACCGTGGTGCCGCGCTCGGGCGCGCCCAGTGCGGCGATGTCAAGGATCAGCGCGGCCAGCGCGTGCACGGCGCTGGCGCCGGCCGTGGGGTCGAGCCCGGCGTGCGCTTCGATGCCGGTGGCGGTCACCTGGAAGATGCCCACCCCCTTGCGGGAGGTCTTCACCGCCCCGTCGATCGCGCCCTCGAAGACCAGGGTGGCCAGCGCGTCCTCGCTGGCCACCTCGATCCGCTCGCGGGAGGCCGGGCTGCCGATCTCCTCGTCGCCGTTGAACAGCAGGCGGACCGAGGGGTGCGGGAGGCCGAGCTCGCGCAGCCCGCGCACCGCCCACACCGCCTGGACCAGACCGGTCTTCATGTCGAAGACGCCGGGCGCGCTGATGACGCCGTCGTTGACCCGCCATGGCCAGCCGGCGAGGGTGCCGGCCGGCCAGACGGTGTCGTAGTGGCCGACCAGCAGGACGAAGCCGGGGGCCGTGCCGTGGTAGGTCAGCTCCAGCACGTCGCCGTGGCGCCCGCCGTCGTGACGCTGGAGCAGGTCCGGCTTCCCGATGCGGTCGGCGGCCCAGTCGCCGATCTCGTCGAGTGCCCGGTCGAGCAGTGCCTTGTCGTCGCTCGGGCTCTCCAACTCGACGAGCCTGCGCAGGTCGCCGAGCATGGCGGGAAGGGCCTGGTGGGTCCACATGGGAGCCGGTGTCACTGAAGGATCCTTAATCTAGAGGGAATTACCGGACGGGTACGCCCGGTCCGAGGGGGATGCCGAGGGCCCACCACGCCAGGAACAGCAGCGTCCAGGTGACGAGCATGACCAGGCACAGGGGCAGCACGAGGGCCATCAGGGTGCCGATGCCGGACGACTTGCGGTAGCGCTGGACGAACCCGAGCACCAGCACGAAATAGGGGCTCATCGGCGACAGCGCGTTGGTGCAGGAGTCGGCGATGCGGTAGACCGCCTGGGTGGTCTCCGCCGGGATGTCGAGGAGCATCAGCATCGGCACGAACACCGGGCCGACCAGCGCCCACTGTGCGGAGCCGCTGGTGATCAGGAGGTTGATGATCGTGACGATGAGCAGGATGCCGATGAACACCACGGGACCGGTGATCCCGGCCGCCTTGAGCAGGTCGGCGCCCTTGATCGCGACGATCGTGCCGATGTTGGTCCACTTGAAGTAGGCCAGGAACTGCGAGATGGCGAAGAACAGCACGATGACCGGGGCCATCTCCCGCATGCCGTGCGCCATGAAGTCGGGCACGTCGCTGCTCTTCTTGATGGTGCCGACGATGCGCCCGTAGACGATGCCGACGACGCAGAAGGCGATGCCGATCAGCAGGGCGATCGCACCCAGCAGGGGGCCGAAGTCGAGGTCGCCGTTCTCGTCGCGCAGCGGCGATCCGGACGGGATGATGGCCAGCGCGACCAGCGCGGCGATCACCAGCAGCGAGACTCCGGACCAGCGCAGGCCGCGCCGCTCCAGGTCGGACAGCTTGAGGTCGCCGAGGTCGCCGACGTCGGCGTCGTCGTCGATCGGCATGCTCTTCGCCCGCTTGGTGAGCAGGGTCTCCGTCACCAGGGTGATGACGGCGGCGAGCACGAACGACGAGGCGAGGGAGAAGAAGTAGTTGGCGAGCGGCGTGACGTTGACGGTCTGGTCGATGGTGTGCGCGGCCTCGGTGGTGATGCCGCCCAGGATGACGTCGGTCGGGGTGACCACGGGGCTGGCGTCGAAGCCGGCCGCGACCGAGACGTACGCCACGATCACGCCGATGATCGGGTTGCGGCCCACCGCGTAGAAGGCCAGGCCGCCCAGCGGGATCAGCACGATGTACGCCGAGTCGGCGGCAGCGTGGGAGATCATGCCGGTGAAGGCGAGCGCGAAGGTCACCCATCGCGCCGGCACGCGGGAGATGCCCCGTCTGAGCACCGCGGCCAGCAGCCCGGACTTGTCGGCCACCGCGACGCCGAGCATCACGGCGAGCACCGTGCCCAGCGCGGGGAAGGTGGCGAAGTTGTCGATGGCGTCGCCGAGCATCACCGCGACGCCCTCGGTCGAGAGCAGGTTCTGGGCGACGACGGTCTTGTTGTCGGCGGGGTTGACCGCCGAGACGTTCAAGGTCGCCAGCAACCAGCTGAGCGCCATGAGGAAGGCGCTCAGGAAGACGAACAGCCAGAACGGATGGGGGAGTTTGTTTCCGGCGCGCTCAATTCCATTCAGAGCGCGCAGGGTCGCGCTCATCATGCGCGACTCTTTTTCCACGGTCAGGGGGGTGGACATGAAGTCAGATATTAACCGCACGCATAACGGAAGCGCAAGTGGTAAGCGTACGTACCGAAGTGCCTTCCTGACTCTATCAGAGACAATTGGTCGCAGTGAACGTCAATGGCGTCGTGCCATGTGGAAGAGGCTATGTAACGTTCCAAAAGATGGGGCGAACGATTATTGAGTAAAAGCAGTTCATCTTTCAACCGATCAGCCACCTACCCAAATAGAAAGCTGCGATCCCGATCGACGTGGAGAGCAGAAATCTTTTCGAGATCATGCCCGCCGCGAAAGTGACCGCGCCGCCGATCAGGTAGGGATTGGCCAGCGTCAGCTCGATGCCCTTTCCCGACGGCGTGAGAAGCGCAGGGAACACCAGCGCGGCCAGCACCGCCGGCGGCGTGTACTTCAGCAGGGTCTCCACCACCGCGGGCAACTCCCGGCCGGCGAGGAGCGCCAGCGGCAGATAGCGGGGCAGGAAGCTGCACAACCCCATGCCGATGATCAGCAGCAGCATGCTCATGCCACGTTCTCCTTCTGCTCGCTCGCCTTCGGCTGGTTCCTCCGCGTCGCCAGCTCGCACCCCGCGCCGACCACGGCGCCGACGATCGCGGCCAGCACCACCCCGAGGTTGTACGGCAGGCCCTGCGCCAGCATCACCGTCACTCCGGCCGAGCCGATGGCCGCCGCGACTCGCCAGTTCGTCAGCCCGATCGCGAGCATGGCGACGAACATGGCGATCACGGGGAAGTCGAGGCCGAGCTTCTCCACGTCGGGCACGGCCGATCCGAGCGACATGCCGATCACCGTGCACGTCATCCAGGTGACGTACAGGAGCCCCGACGCCCCGAGGAAGAACAGGTGCTTGTGGTGGGTGAGCCTGCCGTTGCGCAGGCGGTCGATCGCCACGAAGAACACCTCGTCGATCAGCCCGAAACCGAGCACGATCCGCCAGCGCTGCGGGACCTCCTTGACGTACGGGATGAGGATCGTGCTGTACAACAACATCCGCAGGCCCAGGATGAGCGTGGTCAGGATGATCGCGGGCCAGCTCGCGCCGTCGGCGATCAAGGCGAACCCGACGAATTGCGCGGTGCCGGAGTTCACCGCCATCGCCAGCCCCAGAGTGGCGAACTCCGACAGGCCGCTCGACAACCCCAGCACACCTCCCGCGATGCCCATCGGGATGGCGGAGGCGAGGAAGGGCATCGTGCTCCTGGCCCCGGCCAGCAGCTGCTGGCGCGGGGTGGGCGGCGCCTCGGGCGGGTCGGCGGCGGACATGCTCAGAGCTCTTCCTTCCATAGCGTGCGCACCAGGGCGGCCACGGCGTCCGGTGCCGTGCGGCAGAAGTAGTGGCCGGCCGGGCCGATCTCGGCCAGCCGGATCGTGCTCGCGAAGCGCGACCACTCCGTGTGGCGCCGGGCGTACCCGGGGGTGAGCGGGTCGTCGGCGGCGTACACGGCGGTCAGGGGCACGCCGAGCGGGGCCGCGCCCTCCTGTTCGAGCAGGTACGTATTGGCGGAGCGGGAGTCGTGCCGGAACACGCCCGTCACGAAAGCGGCCTGGGCGGAATCGAGCGCGTCGAGCCCGGTGAGCCCCGTGACGCCGGCCAGCCAGGCCACGACCTCGTCGTCGCCCATCGCCTCCGCCTGCCGGATGGACTCGCGGGTGGTGCCGGCGTCGTGCAGCAGCTTGCCGGCCACGACGACGTGGCGCGGCGGGACGCCGGCCACCTCCATCAGGCGTGCCGTCTCGACCGCGATCGCCGAGCCGACGCAGTGGCCCCACAGCAGCACGGGAACGTCGACGGTGGCGCGGATCTCGTCCGCCACCAGCCGGGCCGCCTCCCGCACGGACACGAACGGCTCGCCGGGCCGCCCCGCGTCGTGTCCCGGCAGGTCGACGCCGTAGACGGCGATGCCGCCCTCCTCCGGGTCGCGTTCCTCGGCGAGCGCGGCGGCCAGCGGCTCGAAGTTGGCGGCGTCGCCACCGGCGTACGGGAAGCAGACCAGCGCGCACGTGGCCCGGTCCGGGGCGTCCGTCAGGGGCCTGAGCAGGCGCCGGGGGTGGGGCGCCGCGTCGAGCCCGGCCTCCGCGTCGAGGTTGGCCTCGGCCACCGCGCACAGCGGCCCGAGCGTGGAGTTGCGCATCAGGTCGGTGAGCGTCACCAGGCCGCCCATCTCCATGACCACCCGCATCGCCGACAGCGAGCCGCCGCCCAGCTCGAAGAAGTTGCTGTCGAGCGTGATGGACTCCGCCGGCACGTCGAGCACCGTGGCCCAGGCCTTCGCGATGCGCTGCTGCACGGCGCCCGCGGGACGGCCGCCCGCTCGGGCGGCGCTCCGGCCGCCGGAGCGGCGGAAGGACCTGCGCTCCGGCTCGGGCATGAGCTCCACGCGGCCGTCCAGGCGGCGGCCGTGCAGCCCGGTGTCCACCGTGACGCTCTCGTCGCCGGCCGCGACGAGCACGGCCCTGCCGGGGGTGGCGAACGGCACGCGCAGGCCGCGCCCGTCGGCGATCCGCAGGCGGGCGGGGCGGGGGAGGAGCCCCGCCACCTCCGGGGGCAGGTCCTCCGACTCCTCGGCCGCGGCCAGCCCCGCGCTCTCCTCGCCGGGCAGCAGGTCGGCGAGATGATGCGGGGCGTCGGGATCGGCGGTCATCGCCTCGAACGCCGCCCGGTAGTACGCGCCCATCCTGGCCACCTGCCAGGGCTCGAAGAGGTGGGCGTGGTAGTGCAGGCTCAGGCGTACCTCGTCGGTGACGAAGTGCCGGGAGAACTCGGCGCGCAACACGAACTCGGTCTCCGAGTTGGCCCGCACGTCGAGCAGCGCGAACCCGTCGCGCTCCGCCAGCTGCCTGAGCAGGTAGAAATGGGTGAAGTTGAAGGCCGTCTCGAACAGCGGGTCCTGGGTCTCCAGGTCGTGCTTCATCTGCGCCATCGGGTAGCGCCGGGCCGGCAGCAGCTCCACCTCCGACCGGTAGACCTGGCGGACGAGGTCGGCCCAGGAGCCGGTCTCCATGCGGGCGCGGAACGGCACGGTGTTGAGGAACAACCCGATCGCCTCGGTGGCGCCCTCCGTCTCCGGGCGGCCGCTGTGCTCGTACCCCGTGATGACGTCGCGCTCGCCGCTGATCAGCGAGAGCACCTTCACGTGCGCGGCCAGCGCGACGTTCTTGACCGGCACTGACAACTTCCCGGCCAGCGCCACGATCCGGTCCGACAACCCGGCCGGCAGTTCCACCTCGTGGAACACCACGGGGAACACGTCCGGCGCGGCCGCGTCCCTGGTCCTCGGCAGCTCGGTGAAGGCGCCGCCGTCCAGCACCCCCGCCCAGTGCGCGCGGTGCTCCGGGTCCGCGAGCGAGCGCCGCTCCAGCGCCACGTAGTCGCGGACGTGGTTGCCGGTCGGGGCGTCGGGCAGGGGCCGGCCCTCCACGAGCCGGTGGTACAGGTCGAACAGCGTGGTGTGCACCAGCGTGATGCTCCAGCCGTCGAGCGCCGAGTTGTGCTGGCTGAGCGTGTACCTGAACAGGTCGTCGGCCAGCACGTGCACGTGCAGCCGCACCAGCCCGGGCTCGGCCCACACGAAGCGGTGCGCCTTCTCCCGCTCCACCCAGTCGCGGTACCACGCGTCCTGCTCCCGCTCGGTCATGCCGCGCAGATCGGCGATCGACAGCGGGGTCGGCGCATCCTCGTGCACGAGCTGGAGGTACTCGGTGTAGCCGGTGAGCTGGTAGCTAGTGCGGAAGATCGGGTGGCGGGCGGCGAGGATCCGCACCGCCTGCTCGAACCGTGCGGCGTCGAACGTGCTCTGGATCGTGTAGCTGATGATGTCGTGGTATTCGACGGTGCCGTGCGACAGCTCGCTCTGGAAGACGAGCCCGGCCTGGAGCTGCGTCATCGGGTACGCGTCCACGATCCCGCCCGGGATCTTGGCGCGGTCCTCCGGCTTGAGCAGGTCGAACGGCTGGAGCGCCCGGCCCTCGTCACCCGCGCCGTCCCCAGCGCCCCCGCCACCCGCGCCGCCCTCGCCGGCGGAAGCGACCTCGGCCAGCCGGGCCACGGTCGGGTTCTCGAAGAGCTGCCGGAACGTGAAGTCGAGACCGAGAGCGCGGGCCCTGGCCAGCACGGTGACGAAGCGGATCGAGTCGCCGCCGAGCGCGAAGAAGTTGTCGTGCACGCCGACCCGCTCGATGCCCAGCACCTCGGCCCAGACGCGGGCCAGACCGGCCTCCCTCGGCGTGCGCGGCGCCTCGTACGCGGTGCTCTCGGCGGGCTCGGGCAGCGCGCGGCGGTCCAGCTTGCCGTTCGGCGTGAGCGGCCAGCGCTCCAGAGTGACCAGCCGGGCAGGCACCATGTACTCGGGCAGCTCCTGCCGCAGGTGCTCCTTGAGCTCGTCCTCCGGGATCGGCGCGGCCGACAGCACGTAACCGCGCAGGCCGTCAGGCTCGCGGGCCACGACGACGGCGTCCCGCACCGACGGGTGCCGCCGCAGCCGCTCCTCGATCTCGCCCGGCTCGACGCGGTGCCCGCGCACCTTGAGCTGGTGGTCCATCCGGCCCAGGAACGCGATGGAGCCGTCGGGCAGCCGCACGGCCCGGTCCCCTGTGCGGTAGACGCGCTCCTCGCCCGCGTGCGGCGCGGCGGTGAACCGCTCGGAGGTCAGCTCGGGCCTGCCCAGATAACCCCGGGCCAGCTGGACCCCGGCGATGCACAGCTCGCCCGGCACGCCGACCGGCTGCGGGCGCAGCCCGGCGTCGAGCACGTGGACGCGGGTGTTGGCGACCGGCCAGCCGATCGGCACCCGGATCTCGTTGCCCCGGCACGCGTAATGGGTGACGTCCACGGTGGCCTCGGTGGGGCCGTACAGGTTCACCAGCCGGGCCGACGGGATCACCTGGCGCAAGCGCCGCACGTGGTGCGGGGCCAGCGCCTCGCCGCTGGCGAACACCTGGCGCAGCGGGCCGGTGCCCTCCTGCGCACCGGACACGAAGTCGAGGAACGCGCCGAGCATCGGCGGCACGAAATGCATCGTGGTGACGCCGTGCCGCCGGACGGCCGCGACCAGCGCCTCAGGGTCGCGTTCCGCGCCGGGCGCGGGCAGGCACACCGCGGCGCCCGCGAGCACGCCCCAGAACAGCTCCCATACCGAGACGTCGAACGACGTGGGCGTCTTTTGCATGATCACGTCGGCGGCGTCGATCGGGTACGCCCGCTGCATCCAGGCGATCCGGTTGACGGCCGCGCGGTGCTCGATCTGCACACCCTTCGGCTCGCCGGTCGACCCCGACGTGTAGATGACGTACGCCAGATCGCCGGCGTCCCCGAGAACGGGCGGCGGGCTCGTGTCCGGCGCGTACGCGGCCTCGTCCGTGATGTCCAGGGTCACCACCTCCCCGCCCGCCACTGTGCGTGTCACCGTGCCGGCGAGGTGCGGCTGGGTCAGCACCAGGCGCGCGCCGCTGTCCCGCAGCAGGTACGCGATGCGTTCCGGCGGGTTGCCCGGGTCGATCGGGAGGTAGGCGCCGCCCGCCCGCACCACGGCATGGATGGCCGTGAACATCTCCGGTGACCGGTCGGCCAGCACCGCCACCAGGTCGTCCCGGCCCACGCCGCAGGCGCGCAGCGTGTGCGCCAGGCGGTTGACCCGGGCGCCCAGCTCGGCGTAGGTGAGGCGGAAACCGTCCCCCACCAGGGCGACGGCGTCAGGGGTCGCCGCCACCCGCCGGTCGAACAGCTCATCCAGCCGGGCCGGGCCGTCGAAGGGGACGTGTGTGGCGTTCGCCCCGGCGCTCAGCGCGCGGTCGGCGACGGAACGCAGGTCCAGGGTGCTCAGCTCGGCGTCGGGGTGGGCGCTGGCCTGGTCGAGCAGGAGCATGCAGTGGGTGAGCAGGCGCCGCGCGGTGTTGGGGGCGTGGGTGGCGGGCCGGTACCGCAACCGCAGCGTCAGGCCGTCGGCTCGGCGAGCGAAGGAGAACACCACAGGAAACCCGGACAACCCGTCGCCGTCCGTGGGGCGGTCCGCGAGGGCGTTCGCCGGACCGCCTGTCGCGGTCGGTGCGTCGTTCGTCGAGTCGTGCGCCGGGTCGTGCACCGTGTCGACGAGCACCTCGGCGAAGGGGTCGTCGCCGTCGTGCGGCGCGGCGCCGGACTCGCGGGCGATCAGCTCGATCGGGTAGTCCTGGTGCTCGGCCGCCGCCCGCAACCGGCTCGCCACCTCGCCGAGCAGGCTGCGCAGCGTGCGGCCGCGCCCGATCGGCAGGCGCAGCGGCAGCGTGGCGGCCAGCGGCGGGGGTCCGCCCGCGACCGGGAGGGCGGGTACGGCCAGGACGACCTCCTCCTCACCCGTGTGCCGCTGGAGCAGCGCGCCGGCCGCGGCGACCAGCAGGGCGTGCAGGGCGGCGTCCCGGCCCCTGGCCAGCTTGAGCAGCCGCCCCGCCAGCGAGGGGTCCAGCTCGCGGGCGGCGACGGCGGAGGAACCGGCGTCAGGTGAGCCGCGGTCGGCGGGGAAGCCGGCGCGTTCGGGCAGGGCCGCCAGCTCCGCACGCCAGAACGTGCCCTCGCGGGGACGTTGCGCGGCGGCGACCTTGAGCCTGCCCAGGCTCTCGATGGATTGCATGTGCTCCCTCACCCGGATCAGAAGTCGAAGTCGAACGCGAGCTCGGACAGGTCATGGGGGGTCACGGCCACGCGCCGGAGCTCGCCGAGCTCACCCAGCGGCGTGCCCGGGTCGGCGAGCGCGGCGTCGAGCAGCGCCAGCAACTCGTCGCGGAACAACTCCACGGTCGGCGGCAGGAACAGCGCGGAGGCGTACGCCCAGCGGGCGGCGTAGTCCTTGGGCTCGACCTCGATCTGCAGGTCGAGGTCGAAGATCGTGCGCCCGGTGACGTCGGGCCGCCAGCGCGGGCGGCCGCCCAGGAAGTCCACCCGCTGCAGCCCGGTGTCCTGCACCGCGAAGAACGTGTCGAAAAGGGGGTGCCTGCCGTGGCCGGACGGACGCGCGTACCGGGTGACGTCGAGGGTGTGGTCCTGGTGGTCGACGGCGGCCACGGCGTGCGCGGCCACAGCCCGCAGATGCTGGAGGAACGGCAGCTCGGCCGAGGGGCGGGCTCGCAGGCAGAGCGTGTTGACGAACATGCCCTGCACCCGGTCCACGCCCGGCAGGTGCCGCCCCGACGCCGCAGTACCGACGGTCACGTCCGCGCTGCCGCTCACCCGCCCGAGGAAGGCCGTGTACGCGGCCAGCAGCACGTGGAAGGGCGTCACGGATTCGGCGCGGGCCAGCTCCCTGACCGCCGGCGTCCGCTGCGGGCCGAACCGGAACGCGAGATGGCCGCCCTCCGTAGCGCGCACCGTAGCGCGCGGCCGGTCAGCGGGCAGGTCGAGTGGTGGAACCGGCCGGGCGAACGTCTCCTCCCAGAAGGGCCGCTGGCTCTCCGACAGCGCCCGCCGCTCAGGCCCGGCCGCCCACTGGGCGTAGTCCCGGTAGCGCAGCTCCGCCCCGGGCGGCCGTTCGCCCCTGACCAGCGCCGCCCATTCGCTCATGAGCAGGGTCAGGGCGTGGCCGTCGGTGAGCAGGTGGTGGATGTCGAGCACCAGCCGGGCGCCGGCGGCGTGCCGGACCAGCGCCGCCCGCCACAGGGGCGCCCTGGCCAGGTCGAACGGGCGGATCCAGCGCTCCGCCCACGCGTCGGGGTCCTCACCTGACGGCAGGTCCACCACGTCGATCGTGACGCCCCGCGGTTCGCGGACCCGCTGGTACGGGCGGCCGTCGCCGTCCACGGCGAACTCGGTGCGCAGGATCTCGTGTCGCTCCACGAGCGTTGCGAGCGCGGCCGTCAGGCGCCCGTGATCCACCGGGCCGGGCACGTCGACGAAGATCGGCAGGTTGTACTGGGTGTCGGAGGGGTCCTTGACCTGTTCGACGTAGACGCCGTGCTGCTGGGGTGACAGCGGGCTCCGCTCGGTGGCCAGGCCGGGACGCGGCCCGGCGACCTGCGTACGGTCCGCCGCCCGTACGGTCTCGGCCAGCTCGGCGACCGTGCGGGCGGACAACACGGCCGACACGGGGCAGGACACCCCGAAGCGGCGGCGTACGAGCGCGGACACGCGGGTGGCGGTCAGCGAGCTGCCGCCGAGCCGGTCGAGCGGGTCGTCGGCGCCGATCCCGCGCACGCCGAGCACGTCCTCCCAGAGCCCGGCCAGGGTGCGCTCCACGTCGTCCCGCGCCGCCCTGCCGCCGTTCGCGACCTCGGGGGCGGGCAGCCCGGCCAGGTCGACCTTGCCGTTGGGGGTCAGCGGCAGTTCGGGAAGCACCACGAAGTGCGCGGGCACCATGGGGGCGGGCAACCGTCGCTCGATCTCCGCCCGGACGTGCTCCGCCTCCACACGGCCCTCGACGTACGCGCACAGGTGCGGCTCGGGTTTGCGGCGCAGCACCACCACCGCGCAGCTCACCCCCGCCACGCCCAGCAGGGCCGTTTCGACCTCGCCCGGTTCGACACGGAAACCGCGCACCTTGACCTGGCGGTCCTCCCGGCCGAGGAAGTCGATCGAGCCGTCGGGCCGCCGTCGGGCCCGGTCGCCCGTCCGGTAGAGCAGCCGCCCCGCATGGCGGACGAAGGCCCGCCCGGTGAGGTCGGGCCGCTCGTGGTAGCCGGTCGCCATGCCGTCGCCGCTCACGTACAGGTCTCCTGGGACGCCGACGGGTAGCGGGAGGCGGTCCTGGTTGAGCACGTACGCGGCGGTGTTGGGGACGGGACGGCCGATGGGCACCCGCGCGCCGAGCGGCCCGGCGACGACGTGGACGGTGGAGATGACCGCGTTCTCCGTCGGCCCGTACGCGTTCACCAGCCGCAGGCCGGGGTTGGCGCGCAACACGGCCCGCGCGTGCTCGGGGGAGAGCACGTCGCCTCCGACGAGCAGGTCCCGCAGCGGCCGGAACACGGCCGGGTCCTCGTCCGCCAGCCGGGCGAACAGCGCGGACGTGAACAGCGCCGTGGTGACGCCGGCACCGGCCAGCGAGCGCCGCAGCTCCTCGGCGTCGAGGAACGTCTCCCTATCGAGGAGGTGCAGCGTGCCGCCGTTGAGCAGCGCACCCCAGACCTCCCAGACGGAGGCGTCGAACCCGGTCGCCCCCACCTGCGCCATCCTGGTGGTGGCGTCCAGCCGCACGTATCCGACGCCGCGCACCAGACGCACGACGCCACGGTGCGGGATCATGACGCCCTTGGGCCGTCCGGTGGTGCCCGAGGTGTACATCAGGTACGCGGGCGCGGACGCGTCGCCCGGCACCGGCACGTCCGGCTCGGGGCCGGCCGTCCAGTCCTGGTCGCCGAGATCGACGACCCGCGACCCGGCGGGCGTCGCGGACGGCCGTCCCGAGGCGATCAGCAGTTTCGCTCCGCTGTCCTCCAACGTGAACGTGACGCGGTCCTGGACGGTCGTGGGGTCGATGGGCAGGTAGCAGCCGCCCGCCTTCAGCACGGCCAGCGCGGAGACGACCAGCTCAGCGGTGCGCGGCAGCAGCAGCGCCACCGGCTCGCCTGGACGCAGCCCCGCCCGGAGCAGCGTCCTCGCCAGCGACGAGCTGCGGCGGTGCAGCTCGGCATAGGTAAGGGTGGTGCCCCCATGCACCACGGCCGGATGGGCGGGCGCCCGCTCTGCCTGCTCGGCGAACAGCTGTTCGATCCGTCGTTCCCGCGGGTAGCCGGTCGCGGTGTCGTTCCAGCGGTCGAGCCGGGCGTGCTCGGCGGGGGACAACGGGTCGAGGTCGCGGATCGTGCTGTCCGCCGGCATGGCCAGTACGGCGGCCAGGTGGGTCGCGTGGCGGGCGGCCATGTCCGCGCTCCTGGCAGCGTCGTGGGCAGGGTCGTACCGCAGCCATGCCCCGTCGCCGCCCAGCCTGAGCACCAGCGCGCCCGGCACCCGCCCATCCCCGCGCACCAGTACGGGCAGCGGTCCGGTGCCCGGCGCGTGCGGTTCGGCGGCGGGGAGCGCGCCCGTCACCGACGCCGCCAGGTCGGCGAGCGTGCCGGCGGGGTCGATCGTGAAACGGACCGCGTCGTCCGTCCCGTCGCCGACGACGCGGAAGGCCATGTCGTGCCGGCCCGTGTGGTGGTAGAGGAGCGCACCCCAGGCCGCCAACGCCTCCGGCACCCTGACACCGGGCGGGCACGCGACGGGAAACCCCCACGAGCCCCGGC